>DATLGW010000847.1:0-1866 GCA_035540315.1 Burkholderiaceae bacterium
GCTGATCCAGCGGCTGCTGGCGATCCGCAGCGCCGCCCGGAGCGCCGCAACGCTCGCGCCGGTGCATCCGATCGGCCGCTGACCGGCGCAACGCGTCGTTCGGGCCCTCGCGCGCCGGGTCGCCACGCCGCGCGTCTTCGACATATAGTTCACGGCTGAAGCGCCGTGACTGAGGCCGGACCGATGACAACGCGTACAGCGAAACACCGGGTGTCGCGACGACGCGTCGCAGCGTTGCTCGCGGCAGCGCTGACGGCTGCGTCGGGTTGGACTGCCCCGGCAGCGCTCGCGCAGCCGGCACCGGTGATTGCCGCCGCATCCGACTTGAAGTTCGCGCTCGACGAGATCGCCGACCAGTTCTCCGCACGCACCGGGCAGCGAGTGCGGATCTCGTACGGTTCGTCGGGCAACTTCTTCCGGCAGATCCAGCAGGGCGCGCCGTTCGAGCTGTTCCTGTCGGCCGACGAAGCGTTCGTGTTCGAGCTGGCACGCAGCGGTCATGCGATCGACGACGGCATCCAGTACGCGATCGGCCGGATCGTGCTGTTCTCGCCGCGCGGCTCGCCGGTCGCGCCCGATGCGCAAATGGACGATCTGCGCGCGGCGATCGGCGACGGACGGCTGAAGCGGTTCGCGATCGCGAACCCGGAGCATGCGCCGTACGGCCGGGCCGCACGCGAAGCGCTGCAGCACCGGCAGCTGTGGGACGCGGTTGCGCCGATGCTGGTGCTGGGCGAGAACGTATCGCAGGCCGCGCAGTTCGCCGCATCGGGGTCGGCGCAGGCGGGGATCTTCGCGCTGTCGCTGGCGCTGGCGCCTGCTTTCGCCGGCGCCGGACAGCACGTGCTGATCCCCGAGCAGTGGCACGAACCGTTGCGCCAGCGGATGGCGCTGACGCGGCGCGCGACGCCCACTGCGCGAGCGTTCTACGATCATCTCGGCTCTGCCGACGCGCGGCGCGTGTTCGTCCGGTACGGTTTCACGCTGCCCGGCGAGTAGCCGCTTGGACTGGACCGCGCTGCGGCTGTCGGTCTGGCTGGCGCTGCTGACGGCGCTGGTGCTGCTGCCGATCGGCGTCGCCGTTGCGCGGGTCATTGCATACCGCGAATTCCGCGGCAAGAGCTTTGCCGAGGCGGCGCTGGCGCTGCCGCTGGTGCTGCCGCCGACGGTGCTGGGCTATTACCTGCTGGTGTCCATGGGCAGCGCATCGCCGGCGGGTGCGCTGTGGGAGCGGCTGACCGGGCATCCGCTGGCGTTTTCGTTCGAGGGACTGCTGGTCGCGTCGGTGATCTTCAACATCCCGTTCGCGCTGCTGCCGATGCAGCGCGCATTCGAGGCAATCGCGCCGGAGCTGCGGCACGCCGCGCAGTGCTCCGGGCTGTCGCGGTGGCGCACGTTGTGGCGCATCGAGCTGCCGCTCGCGTGGCCTGGCATCGCATCGGGCATGGTGATGACCATTGCGCACACGATCGGCGAGTTCGGCGTCGTGCTGATGGTGGGCGGCAGCATTCCGGGCGAGACCAGGACGATCGCGATCTCGATCTACGACCGAGTGCAGGCGTTCGACATGCGCGCCGCCGGCCAGATGTCGGCGCTGCTGCTGGCGCTGTCGTTCGCGACGCTGGTGCTGACCAGCCGGCTCGCGCGCCGGCGCCGCTGACGGCCATGCTGCGCGTTCGGTTGCAGCAGACGGCGCCGATCCCGCTGGAGGCCGAGTTCGCTTGCGAAGCCGGGCAGACGCTGGCGCTGGTAGGCCCATCGGGCAGCGGCAAGTCGACGGTCCTGAAGTGCATTGCCGGCGTGTGGGCCGCTCGCAACGGCCGGGTCGATGCCGGCGACGAGTGCTGGTTCGACAGCGCCGCCGGC
>DATLGW010000848.1:0-1676 GCA_035540315.1 Burkholderiaceae bacterium
CGGCGGCCACGTTGCGCCAGGCCGCCGAGGCGCTCGGTCGCGCGTTCGTCGCTGTCACTGCGGCCGCCGGACCGCGGGTGCCGTCGGCGCGGCTGCGCGAGCTGTCGCTGCGCGAGCGCGCGCTGCGCGACGGCAGCCGGACGCGGCCCGATCGGGAGCTGGCCCGGCTGCTCGACGAGGTCGGCGAGCAGCTGCTGGTGCGGCTCGATGCGCTGTCGCGGACTGCGCCCCGCGCGCACGCACGGCGGGTGCCGCCGGGCGCGCTGATCGTTCGCGACGTCGAGCGGCAGCGGCTGCTCGTGCACCGGCTCGCGAAGATGCACGCAGTGCAGTGCCTGGGGTTCGACAGCATTCCCGCGCCGTTGCGGCTGGCGATGCGCGCGGAATTCGGGCATCGGCTCGCGTCGTTCGATCCGATGGCGCGCTCGCCCGAACTGCAGACCGAGCTGGCGATGCTGCGCGCGCAGTGGGGCCTGCTGACGGTAGCGCTCGATTCGAACGCGGACGGCGGTTGCGGCGGCGCCGCGCTGGCGCAGGTCGCGGCGTCCAGCGAATGGCTGGCCCAGCTGCTCGAGGAGTTCGGCGAGGCCGCGCGGCGCCCGCAGGCCTGAGCCGGGAAAAAGCGCTCAGCGCGGCGGCATCGTCTCGGCGAACGCCGGCCGCGCGAAGATCTTCTCGGCCAGCTCGCGCAGGTTCGGATGGCGCGCGCGCCATTCGATCTGCGGGAAGCGCAGATCCAGATAGCCGAGCGCGCAGCCGGTCGCGATGTCGGCCAGCGAGTAGCGGCCTTCCAGGCACCATGGCTTGTCGCCGATGCTGGCCGCCATCGCCGCCATCGCCGTGTCGATCTTGCCGAGCTGCCGCTTGACGAGCGCGTCGCTGCGCTGCCCCTCGGGACGCTGCAGCGATTCGAGGCGAATTGCGACCGCCGCATCGAGGATGCCGTCGGCCAGCGCCTCCCAGCACTTGACCTCGATCCGCGCGCGGCCGGTCGGCGGGATCAGCCGATGGACCGGAGTCAGCGTGTCGAGGTACTCGACGATGACCCGCGAGTCGTAGATCGACATCCCGTCCTCGAGCACCAGGCACGGAATCTTTCCCAGCGGGTTGAACTGCTGCAGCTTGCCGTCGGTGGCCCAGACGTCGACCGGCTCGTACTTGTACTCGATCCGCTTCTCGGCCATGACGACGCGCACCTTGCGCACGTAGGGACTCAGGTCGGAGCCAAGCAGCTTCATCGGGTGCGGGCGATCGTGCGGAAGTGGGCGCCCTCGGGCCGCGCGACGCGAGGCGCCGCCCGGGCGGACCGCGCCGAGTATATAGCAACCGGCAGACGCGGGCGACGCGGCCGCGGTGCCGATGCTACGATCGCGATATGCGCGCCGCATGGGCCCGCGAACGAGGTTGTACCCGCCGATGGACGAAGCCTGGACGCTGAACGCGCTGTCCCCGCTGGACGGCCGTTATGCGAAGAAGCTCGAGCCGCTGCGACCGTTGCTGTCGGAGGGCGGCTTCATTGCGCATCGGCTGCGCGTGGAGATCGAGTGGCTGATCGCGCTGTCCGACGCCGGGCTGCCCGAGCTCGCGCCGTACACGCCGGCTGCGCGCCGGCGCCTGCGAGCGATCGCCTTGATCCGCGCGGCGCCGCGGGCGCCGCGCGGATCAAGGCGATCGAG
>DATLGW010000849.1:0-6905 GCA_035540315.1 Burkholderiaceae bacterium
CGTTCGCGGCGTAGTAGAAGCCGACGTCCTCGGCCGCTTTCTCGGACCCGGCGTACGCCAGGACCAGGTAGGAGTGGACCGACGAGTTGACGGCGAATGAGACGCCGAAGACGCCGAGACCGACTACGACGATCCACTCCAGCGGCTGCACCTCCATGATCACCAGCGCCGCCAGCACGATCGGCACCGATGCAAGCAGCGCCGACCACAGCCGTGCCGCCGGCACCTCCCGGCTCAGACCATCGTCGCTCCTCGCGACGATCGCCGGCGCGATGGCCTGTATCGCCCCATAGCCGATCGTCCACAGCGCGAGGAATGCGCCGACCATCGTGAACGTCCAGCCGGACGCGTAGAGGAAGACCGGCACGCCGACGACGAACCAGACGTCGCGCGCGCCGAACAGCGCAACGCGCGCGGCCGCAAGCAGGTTGATGCCCTGGTTTTTCGCGAACAGCTCCTTGGCCGATTTGGACGCTTTCGCTTTGCCCATCAGCCGTGGGACGAACGTCGCGACTCCGGCGAGCACCAGCGCGAGCAGTCCCGCCATCAGCCACAGCGCCTGCCGAAAGCCGAGCGCTTCCAGCAGCAAGCCGCCGAGGAAGAAGCCCGCGCCCTTCATAGCGTTCTTGCTGCCGGTGAAGAACGCCACCCACCGGAACAGCCGCCCCGACGCCGCGCCCGCGGTCAGCTTGATCGCCGACTTGCTCGCGGTCTTCGTCAGGTCCTTGGCAACGCCGCAGATGCCCTGCGCGGCGACGACCCATGCCACTGAGACCGCAACCGTCCACGACGGCGAGAGCGCCGACAGCAGCAGGAAGCCGCTGATCTGCGTGGCCAGCCCCGCCGCCAGCATCCGCGCGATTCCGAAGCGCGTTGCGAGCCAGCCGCCGATCAGGTTCGCGAGCACGCCGGCGGCCTCGTACAGCAGGAACAGGAACGCGAGCGTGAACGGCGAATGGCCGAGCTGATAGAAGTGCAGCAGCACCAGCATCCGCAGCGCGCCGTCGGTCAGCGTGAATCCCCAGTACGCCGTGGTGACGATCGCGTAGCTGCGGGTGCCTTCGTTCATCGCTACCGACCGGTTCAGAGGCTGCGCTCGTTCATCAGGCACGCGAGGTCCACCATCCGGCACGCGTAGCCCATCTCGTTGTCGTACCAGGCGTAGACCTTGAGCAGCGTGCCGTCGGTGACCATCGTCGACGGTGCGTCGATGATCGCACTGCGGGTGTCGCGTGCGTAGTCCGCGCTGACCAGCGGCCGCTCCTCGTAGCCGAGGATGCCGGCGAGCGGCCCCCGCGCGGCCTCGGCGAACAGCGCGTTGACCTCCCCGACGGTGGTCGAACGCTGCAGCTCGAACACGCAGTCGGTCAGCGACGCGTTGAGCACCGGTGCACGCACCGCATGTCCGTTCAGCTTGCCCTTGAGCTCCGGGTAGATCAGCGCGATCGCCGTGGCGCTGCCCGTCGTGGTCGGCGCGAGGCTCAGCATCGCGCTGCGCGCGCGGCGCAGGTCCTTGTGCGGCGCGTCCACCACGACGTTGGTGTTCGTCGGATCGTGGATCGTCGTGATCTGGCCGTGGCGGATGCCGATCGCCTCGTGGACGACCTTGACCACCGGCGCGAGGCAATTGGTCGTGCATGACGCCGCCGTGACGATCCGGTGGCGCGCCGGGTCGTAAAGCGGATCGTTGACGCCGACGACCACGTTGAGCACGTCGCCCACCTTGACCGGGGCGGCCACGATCACCCGCTTCGCCCCGCGATCCAGGTGGCCCCGCAGCGTCTCGGGCGTCAGAAACTTCCCGGTGCACTCGAGCACCAGGTCGACACCCAGATCGCCCCACGGAACATCGCCCGGCGCACCGTGCGCCGAGAACGACAGCCGGCGATCGCCAATCGCCAGCCGCGTTTCGCCCTCGGTCCGGAAGTTCGCGCGCCAACGACCCTGGACGCTGTCGAACTCGAGCAGGTGCGCGGCCGCCGCGACCCCACCTTTGATCTCGTTCAGGTGCACGATGTCGAGGCGGTTGCCCGCTCGAGGATCGTCTGAAGGACGGTCCGCGGCCCCGAGCGCTGCTCGCAGCGCCAGGCGACCGATCCGGCCCATGCCGTTGATGCCGACTCTCATTTTCGAGTTTCTATCCAGGAGGGGGATGGGGTCGCAAAATAACCATTCGAATAGGCTGGAAGTATAGAAGGTTCATTTTTACAGGCGCATGACGGCTTGCGCTCTGCGTTGTCTGATGGTGTGGCTGCCGTTCCGACGACAGCGCGAACGTCTCAGCAGGCCGCGCGTTTCCGGTGCGCGACCGGGGCGCACGACTGCCCATGGCAGCAGTGATCGACGAGGTAACCGATCAGCGCATCCATTCGTTCGATCGATGGACGATAGTGGAGCTTGCGTCCGTCGCGCTCGACGCTCACGAGCCCGGCGTGCACGAGCTCCTTCAGGTGGAAGGACAGGGTGGAGGAAGGTATGTCGAGCATCGCCGAAAGCGCGCTCGGAGTCATCCCGGTCTTGCCGGCTCCAACCAGTGCGCGAAAGGCGCGCAACCGCGCCTCCTGGGCGAGTGCGGCCAAAGAGGTGACGGCGGTTTTTTCATCCATGATTCCAAGTTTATCGAAAGATTCTCCTCAGTCCAAACAGGTACGACGCTCGGTCGGGCGCGATCATCCGGCACTGCATGCTGGTCGTGCCACAGCAGTCGCCCGCCGTACCCTGGCGGGTCAATCGTGCTGCAGGTGTTTTCGGATGAAGGCGGCAGCCCGGCGCAGCGAGTCCTGCGAGGCGAGGTCGTCGGCGAGCGTGCGCACCTGCGGCGAGCGGAATTCGAAGCCGCGTCCGACGCCGGGATAGACGAACGCGCGCGCATCGCGGCCTTGCTTCTGGAGGGACTCGATCCCGGTCAGCACCGAGCGCACCCGCTGGTACTGCTCGTACTCCCCGAGGAAGACCAGCACCGGCATGCGCAGCTCGTCGACCTCGGCCGCGTACTGGTACACCTGCATCGGCTCGGGCGCCTCCGGATGCTGCCAATGCGGGTAATACGACACGTAGCAGGCCGTAGCGGCCTGCCGCTTCCCGGTCACGAGCGCCTTCAGAGCGTAATAGCCGCCGCGGGTGTGCGACACGACGCAGGTCCGGCGCTGGCCGCGCGCCTCCGGCAGAGCGAGCGCGAAATCGATCGCGAGCGCCGCATCCTCCTCGAGCGCCGCGTCATGATCGACCGGCATCGGCGCGATGAAGCGCCCGCTGTACAGGTCGGGCGCGACGACAGTGAAGCCGCGGGCGGCGATCCGCAGCGGAACTCGCCGCGTCAGCTCGTCGATCCCGCGTCGACCGTGCAGGAACACGATCACCGGAAACGGTCCGTCGCCCGCCGGTGCGAAGATCTGGACCGGCACCTCCACGTCGCCGCTGCGGTAGACGGCGTCGCGGCTGCGCACATCGTGGTTTCGCGGCACCGGCATCGTGCCGCGCTCCCACCAGTCCGCGTCCCACCAGGACTTGTCCTTGTCCTGAGGGAACCGCTGCGTCGTCCACGGGTCGTGCGCAGCCGACGCCGACGGCAACAAGCTGGCGGCGAGCAAAGCCACGATCAGCATGACGAAAATCGCGAGCGGACGAGCTGACACCGAAGCGCCTGACATTCGGTTCTCCTTGCCTGTTCGGGTTCACGCGAGCGCAGCGGAAGCACCTCCGACGCGAGCTCCGAGAGCCGGCCTTTCACTCGCGTGAGCAGCGGGTGTGATCCGTTCGCTGGTGAAGTCTCGCATCGCCGCCATCCCAGAACGTTCGAAGCCCCAGCGTCCGCCGCAGCCGCTGGCAGTGCCCTTGATGCTGGTCCTATCGGGATACGATAACCTACTCCGATTCATGCAAGACTGAATGAAGTTGCCGGAATCGCACGCGCAGCTGGCGCATGCGGGTTCGCCGGGAGAAGTGTTCCGCGCGTTTCTGAAGTTCGGCCTGACGTCCTTTGGCGGCCCGATCGCCCACCTCGGCTACTTCCGCGACGAGCTGGTCGTGCGTCGCAAGTGGATCGACGAGAGCGGTTATGCGGACTTGATCGCCCTGTGCCAGTTCCTGCCCGGGCCGGCGAGCAGCCAAGCGGGGTTCGCGCTCGGGCTCCTGCGCGGCGGGCCGGTGGGAGCGCTCGCAGCCTGGACTGCATTCACCCTGCCCTCAGCGGTCGCACTGGTGCTGCTTGCGTTAGGCGCGGCCGCATTCGAAGGCCCCCTGGGCAGCGGATTCCTGCACGGGCTCAAGTTGGTCGCGGTTGCGATCGTGGCCCATGCAGTTTGGGGCATGGCCCGGACACTCTGCCCGGACCGGCAGCGAGCCAGCATCGCCGTTCTTGCAGTGCTCATTGTCGTCTTCGTGGCCGGATCCGTCGGACAAGTCGCAGCGATCGCCGTCGGCGGTCTCGCGGGCCTGTGGCTCTGCCGGGGCGCGAGCGCCTCTCTCGGCGGGCATCTGACGTTTCCGGTATCGCGACGGGCGGGCACCATCATGCTCGCGCTGTTCATTGCGCTGCTGATCCTGCTGCCTATCGTCCGGACGTCCGTTCCCTCGCAGGGCATCGCGATGTTCGAATCGTTCTATCGCGCGGGCGCGCTGGTCTTCGGGGGAGGCCACGTCGTGCTGCCTCTCCTCGAAGCCGAAGTCGTGCAGCCCGGCTGGGTGAGCGCTGACGCATTCCTCGCCGGATACGGCGCCGCGCAAGCCGTCCCCGGGCCGCTGTTCACTTTCGCCGCCTATCTCGGCACAGTGATGGGACCGCAGCCAAGCGGCATCGCCGGCGCATTCATCTGTCTGATCGGCATCTTCCTGCCTGGCCTGTTGCTCGTGGCCGGCACACTGCCGTTCTGGGACGCATTGCGCAAACGCCCGATGGCGCAGGCGGCGATGCGAGGGACGAATGCGGCGGTCGTGGGGATACTCAGGGCCGCGCTGTATCACCCGGTGTGGACCAGCGCCGTCCTCAGTCCCCATGACTTCGCGCTGGCACTCGTCGGATTCATGCTGCTGACGGTCTGGAAGACGCGGCCGTGGGTCGTGGTCGCCATGCTGGCTACTGGCGGGACATTGATGGGTGCGAGCGGGATGTGAAGTGCCAGCGAGGTCTCACAGCTCTCCGGTCGCGCTGCCCTGAGCTGATCGATCTCGCAAGAAGCGCAACATCACCGCTTACGAAACCGGGTTCGAACCAGTGACCCCTGCCGTGTGCAAGACAGCGCTGAGGGCCGAGCCGTCGCCCGCGTGTTCACGTGCTGTCGCTGCGGAGGGTGCGAGGGCGCAGCCGACCGTCGACGACGGCCGCCAGCCCGGATGACCACTCAGATCGCGATGACCTGGACGATGCGCTTCAGCGCGCGAAGGTCCTCCGGGTTGCGCGTGTAGACGGGCAGGCCGTGAGCGGCCGCGGTAGCTGCTATAAGCATGTCCGCGAGGCGCGCACGGCTCGTCTGACCCGCGGCACGCGCTGCCGCGAACAGTCGACCGTACATTCGAGCAGCTTCCGCATCAAACGGTACCGGCTCCCACGTTGCGCTGGCCCAGTGCAGGCGATCCTGTCGGCGCGCTCGCTCCTGCCTGTCGTCGGTCGCATTCGGACCGGCGGCCAGTTCAGCGAGAGTCACGGCAGATATCGCCGACTCATCGGGCAGCAACGCTTGATCGATCCGGTCGTGATCGATCAGCACCGACGTGTCGAGGAGACCTCTGGTTGGTTCTGCCATTCAATCAGCCATCGAAGTCGGGGTCGATCACTCGATCGAGATCAGCTCGAAAGCGTGCCGCATCGATTCGAGGAGCCTGCGCTGCCGCGTCGGCGATCTTCGAGCGGGGTACGAATCGGCGAGGCTGAAGGGGCCTGAGCTCGGCAATGGGCGTGCCGTTGCGGGTCACGATTACCGTTCTGCCCGCTTCGACCTCGCGGAGGACCGCGGCAGACTGATTGCGCAGCTCGCGTTGTGTAACCGTTCGGTTCATGCTTCGCGGAGTGTAGCACATGTAGCACGACGTAGCAAACTCTCGACGCGCCGGCTCCGAAGGCGCCGCGCGACCTGATCAAGCACAACGGCATCAACATGCGCATGCTTGGGCGATTCTTCGGCCCTCGACGCCACTCGACTGGTACTGGTGAAACACGCTGATCGCGAAGTTGCCGCGATGCCGCTCGCTGGTGAACAGGTGCGGGTCAGTAAGCACTTCGAGGATGTAGCCAGCGAGCTCCGACGGGTGCAGCTCGAGCAGCACGTGGACATCGGATATGAGGTCGCGAAGCAGTGGCATCGCAGGATTCTGAAGTTACCCGCTGGTTACCCGCTGTCGGTCCGACTACTCTCGTAAGTCGTCGATTTTTTGGTGGGCGGTACTGGGTTCGAACCAGTGACCCCTGCCGGTGTGCAAGACAGCGCCAGTCGCCGCGCATGGCTGCTCGTTATCAGCTGCTGGCGTGGCCGACGCGCTGCGCCAGCGGTGGCGTTGTCGGAACCGACCGGTTGAGGGCGGCGCTCAGCCGATCAACAGCTGGCGGCGCGTCGCGCGAAGTTCAACTCGAATCCGCGTGCCGCGGCTGAGGTCAGCTGGGCGCGCAGCGACCGCCGGCGCGCAACCGATCGCCGGCGCGACGGCATGGATCGCCCCATAGCCGATCGTCCCCAGCGCAAGGCGGGATGATCGCGTACGGCAGCGGCAAGACAGCACAGCCTAAAGTGACGCCGGCCGACGTGGCCGACAGGAGCGGCTTTTCCATCAGCGAGAAAATCGGATGCAAGATCGGCCCGGCTCGCCCGCCCGGATAGCCGGCGTGCAGGATCGGCACGGTTCGGATTGACCATATCGCAATCCCACCCCTAGAATTCGCCGCACCGATTTAAACGTTTAAATTCAGCCCGTGT
>DATLGW010000850.1:0-3132 GCA_035540315.1 Burkholderiaceae bacterium
CCAGGACGGCTTCCCGCAGTCCGAGAGCATTCGCCGCGGCGAGACGCTGGGATCGCTGCTGGCGCGGCTGGGCGCCGACGATCCCGAGTTCGCCGCATTCGTGAAGCGCGATCCGATCGCGCGCAAGCTGCTGCAGCTGCAGTCGGGGCGCACCGTCACCACGACGCTCGCCGCCGACGGAACGATCCTGCGGCTGGCCTACCGGCTGCGCAATCCCGAGGCCGCGCGGCCGGGGCGCCGGCTCGTGATCGAGCGCAACGGCGCTGCGATCGTCGCGCTCGAGGAGGACGTGGCGTTCGAGCGGCAGATCGAGATGCGCAGCGCAGAGATCCTGACGTCGCTGTTCGCCGCCACCGACGCCGCGGGGATTCCGGATGCGGTCGCCTCGCGGGTCGCCGACGTCTTCGATGCCGACATCGACTTCAACCGCGACCTGCGCCGCGGCGATCGGCTGCGCGTGATCTACGAGACGCTGCGCGACCCCGACTCGCTCGATTCCGCGGTCGTGTCGCGGGTCCTCGCGGCCGAGCTGTCCAACGCATCGCGCCGTCTCGAGGCCGTGTGGTTCGACGCCGCGACCCCGGACGGCGAGGCGGCGGCGGACGCGCAGAGCGCCGGCAACTTCTATACGTTCGACGGCCGCAGCCTGCGGCGCGCGCTGCTGCGCTCGCCGCTGGAGTTCAGCCGCGTGACCTCCGGGTTCAGCAATGCGCGCCTGCATCCGATCCTGCAGCAATGGCGCGCGCACCGCGGCGTCGACTACGCCGCGCCGACCGGTACGCCGGTGCGCACGGTCGGCACGGGGACCGTCGAGTTCGCCGGCGTCAAGGGCGGCTATGGCAACGTCGTCGTGATCCGGCACAACGCGAAGTACACGACGCTGTACGCGCACCTGAACGGGTTCGCCTCCGGCATCGCGCGCGGTCGCAAGGTGAGCCAGGGCGATCTGATCGGCTACGTCGGCGCAACCGGCTGGGCGACCGGACCGCACCTGCACTACGAGCTGCACGTCGATGGCCTGCACACGGACCCGATGCGGGTCGCGCTGCCGGCCGCCCGCCCGCTCGAAGGGGCGGCGCTGCAGCGTTTCCGCGAAGTGGCCGCGTTGTACCTGCACCAGCTCGAGCAGCTCGACACGGTGCAGCTCGCCCGCTTCGAATAGCAGCGGGCGGGATCGCCCCGTGCCCGCGCGCGCCAGTCCCGCCGGCCTGTGGATCGGCATGATGTCGGGCACCAGCATCGACGCGGTCGACGGCGCCCTGGTCACGTTTCGTCAGGGCCGCGGCGGCCTGCACACCGAACTGCTCGAGTTCGCATCCGAGCCGATCGACGGCGCGCTGCGCGACGAGCTGCTAGCGCTGCAGGCGCCGGGGCCCGACGAGCTCGAGCGCGCGGCCCGTGCCGCCAATGCGCTGACGCTCGTCTACGCATCGGTCGCGGGGCGGCTGCTGCGGGCCGCCGGCGACGCGGCCGCGGTCCGCGCAATCGGCGCGCACGGGCAGACGGTGCGCCACTGCCCGGATGCCGGCTTCACGATCCAGCTGATCAACGGCGCGTTGCTCGCGGCTCGCTGCGGCCGCCCCGTCGTCGTCGACTTCCGTTCGGCCGACGTCGCTGCGGGCGGTCAGGGCGCACCGCTTGCGCCGGCGTTCCACCGCGCCGCGTTCGGCCACCGCAGCCGCAGCCGCGTGGTCGTCAACATCGGCGGCATCGCGAACGTCAGCCTGATCACCCCCGGCGTCGAGCCGGTCGTCGGCTTCGATACCGGCCCGGGCAACGTGCTGCTCGACGCGTGGTGCCAACGTCATCTCGGGCAGCGCTTCGATCGCGACGGCGCCTGGGCCGCCAGCGGCCGCGTCGACCGCGAGCTGCTCGCCCGGATGCTGGCAGAACCGTACTTCGGCCGCATGCCGCCCAAGAGCACCGGCCGCGACCTGTTCAATCTCGACTGGCTGTTGCGCCACGATGTCGCGCAGCGGGCGGCGGCGGACGTGCAGGCGACGCTGCTGGAGCTCACCGCAGCGACGATCGCGGCCGGCTGCAGCGACTTCGGCGCCGACGACGTCTACGTGTGCGGCGGCGGCGCGTGCAATGCGCGGCTGCTCGAGCGGCTGGCCGCGCTGCTGGCGCCGCAGCGGGTCGCGACCAGTCACGCGCTCGGCATGGATCCGCAGGCAGTCGAGGCGGTCGCGTTCGCATGGCTGGCGCGCGAGCGATGCGCGAACCGCGCCGCCAGCGTGCCGGCGGTCACCGGCGCAGCGTCCGCGCGCGTGCTCGGCGCCGTGTATGCAGCGGAATGACGTGCGGCTCAAGCCGCCCGGCGCCGATCAGGCGGAGAACGACGAGCCGCAGCCGCAGGTGCTGGTGGCGTTCGGATTCTTGATCACGAACTGCGCGCCTTCGAGGCCTTCCTTGTAGTCGATCTCGGCGCCGACCAGATACTGATAGCTCATCGCGTCGATCAGCAGCGTCACGCCGTTCTTCTGCATCACGGTGTCGTCTTCCGCGGTTTCCTCGTCGAACGTGAAACCGTACTGGAAACCGGAGCAGCCGCCGCCCTGCACGAACACGCGCAGCTTCAGGTCGGGGTTGCCTTCCTCGTCGATCAGCTGCTTGACCTTGTCCGCCGCGCTGTCGGTGAAGACCAGCGGCGCGGGCATCTCGGTGACTGCGTTCATGCGCGATTCTCCTGAATCCCCTATTTTACCGCCATCACGGCATGCGTGCAGCGCCGATGGGTCAGTCGGCACGCCACGATTGGGCGCTGCGCCGGATGATCACCTCGGCCTCCGGTTCGTCCTCCTCGGGCAAGGCGTCGTTCGCAGCCGCCAGCGACAGCGCCGGCGGCTCGTGCTCGAGGTACGCCAGCACGCCGTCGACGATCGCGCCCGGATGCATCTCGAGCGCACGGTAGCGGATCTCGCCCCTGACGCGCGCCTTCGGCTGCAGCTCGATCAGCTCGTCGGCGATCAGCGTGCCGTCGACCTCGCCGTTGACGTAGATCTGGGCCGCCCGCACCAGCCCCTCGATCGAAGCCGTCTCCGAGATCACGATCATTCCGCCGCCGTCGACCTCGGACGCGACGCTGCCCTTGACCCGGCCGTCGATCCGCAGCCCCCCGGAGAACAGCAC
>DATLGW010000851.1:0-1976 GCA_035540315.1 Burkholderiaceae bacterium
CCGCTCGTCGAGCCCATGGCGCGCGGCGACATCGGCGGCGAAGCGGCGCACGTCGGGGCGCGCGGCATAGCCGTTCGCCGCGGCGGCGGCCGGCGCCTGCGTCGGTTGCGCTTGCGCGGCGGCAGCCGGCGGCAGCGCCAGCGCGAACGCCAGCGCGGCGAGCCACGCCGGCCGGCAGGAGTTGAATCGGCGAATCAAGGGTTGAACGATCGGATCAGCCGTTGCAGATGGCGCACCGCGGCCGGCGATGCGCTACCCGAATCGTAACGCAAGCGGTTGTAGCGCGAGACGATCTCGCGCGCGAGCGCCCCGTCGTCGGGATCGAGCAGCCGTTCCATCCGGTACAGGTACTGGATCGCCGTCTCGTGCGGCCGGCGCGGCGCGCCGATGTCGGCGATTCGCTCGCAGAACGCTTCGAACGCGCGCTCGACCGGATCGCGCGGCACCGGCGCGCGCAGCGTCAGCAGCGCGATCGCGCCGAGCGCCAGCGCCAGCACCGCGGCCAGCGACCCGACCAGCGTCGGCCAGTCGGTGCTGTCGAGGCCGAAATTCGACAGCAGCGACTGCTGGCGGTCGCGGTCGTACGACAGCAGCCATTGGTTCCACGCGTGCGTCAGCGCATCGAAGTTCAGGCGCCAGTGGCGCAGCAGCGCGACCCGGTCGGCACCGCTCAGCGCGGCGTCGGCCAGCCGCTGCGCGCTGCTGCCGCGCTCGACGCGTTCGGGCGCGACTGCGGCGGTCGGGTCGACGCGAACCCAGCCCAGACCGGGCAGCCAGACCTCGGCCCACGCGTGCGCATCGCCCTGGCGCACGATCCAGTAGTCGCTGGCCGGATTCGACTCGGCGCCGTGGTAGCCGGTGACGACCCGCGCCGGAATCTGCATCGCGCGCATCAGCACGACGAACGCACTCGAGAAGTGTTCGCAGAAGCCGGCCCGCGTGCCGAACAGGAATTCGTCGACCGGGTCGCGTTCGAGCAGCGGCGGGCGCAGCGTATAACGGAACGGCTCGCGCGCGAACCAGTCGAGCACGCGCTGCACCCGGCGCACCGCATCGGGCTCCTCGTGTTGCCATTGCGCAGCGAGCGCGCGGGCGCGAGGATGTCCGCTCGCCGGCAGCTGCAGCATCGGGTGCAGCGTCGCAGCCGTCTCGTTCAGGCCGATCCGCAGATCGGGACTCGCTGCGCCCGAATAGCGCAACCGGCTCGAGACCGATCGCGTCGAGACCGCGTCGAACTCGCTTTCGATCTGCAGCGCATGGCCTTCGGCCTGAGGCACCTGCGTCGGGGTTTCCAGCGCGAAGATCCATTCGCGCGAGTGCGGCTCGAGCGTGGCCACGTAGCGATACTCGGTGACCGGCGTGCCGGGCAGCGCGATCTGCGGCGGCGGCCGCCGGACGCTGCTGCCGAGCCGCCGCCAGGTGCGGCCGTCGAACTCCGACAGCACCGGGCCGCGCCAATACAGGTCGCGCACCGGCGGCGCCGCGCCTTCGAAACGGACGCGGAACGCGACCTCGTCGGACAGCGCGAGCGACGAGATCTGCCCCGGGCTCATCGTGTCCGACAGGCTGCTGGTGCGCGCCGAGAACGCGTCGCTCGGCATGCTCCACAGCGGCCCGTCGATGCGCGGGAACAGCACGAACAGCACGGCGGCGACCGGCGCGGCCTGCGCCAGCAGCATCGCTGCGGTCCGGAACCGCCGGCCGATCGGCGCCTCCTGCGGGCCGTACTGCATCGTCAGCATCGTTGCGACCAGCGCGAGCACTGCAGCGAGCACCATCGCGGCGGTCGCAATCGACTGCGAATGGAAGAACGTCGTCAGCAGCAGGAAGAAGCACAGGAAGATCAGCACGAATGCGTCGCGACGCGCGCGCATCTCCATCAGCTTCAGTCCGAGGAACAGCGCGAGCAGCGCGACTCCCGGATCGCGGCCGAACAGCGTCTGGTACTGCGCGTACACGGCGGCGATCGATGCGAC
>DATLGW010000852.1:0-2019 GCA_035540315.1 Burkholderiaceae bacterium
TGCAGCCGGCGACCGATGTCGACGACGCCGTCGTCGCGCACTGCGCCCCAGGACGCGCGGCCGTTGCGGCTGAAGCTGATCAATTTCATCTGCGGACTCCGTCGGCGGCTGGTTGCCGGATATCGCCAAGATCGCCAGGTAATTTATATGTTAACTATCGGCGCCGCAAGCCGGCTTTCATACACTGTGGATTCCGGCGCCGAGCCTGCGCCGGCAACACGCCTCGATGGACACGCCGACCCACATGCTGCTCGGCGCCGCAATTGCGGTCGCCGTCGTCGGACGCCGCGCCGCGCCGTGGAAGCCGGCGCTGTGGGGCGCGATCGGCGCGGGCGTCCCCGACCTGGACCTGCTGATCAACCACGGCGATGCGATCAGCAACATGACCCGCCACCGCGCCGAGACGCATTCGCTGTTCTGGCTGACGCTCGCGTCGCCGGCGCTGGCGTGGCTGTCGGCGCGGATCCACCGGGACGTCGGAGGACGCTTTCCGCACTGGTGGTTCGCGATCTGGCTCGCGATGATCAGCCACCCGCTGCTCGACTGGCTGACCGTCTACGGCACGCAGCTGCTGCTGCCGTTCGACGGCACCGCCTACGGGCTGGGCAGCGTGTTCGTCATCGATCTGCTGGTGACGCTGCCGCTGGCGATCGGTCTGATCGGCCTATGGCGAGCGCGCGAGACGCGGCGCTACCGATGGAACGCCGCCGGGCTTGCGATCGCGCTCGCGTATCTCGGCTGGAGCGTCGCCGCGCAGGCGTACGTGACCGGCGTGGCCCGCGATGCGCTGGCCGCCAGGGGAACGATCGTGCCGACCGAGCGGATCCTCGTGACGCCGACGCCTTTGAACACCGTGCTCTGGCGCATCGTCGTCTTGCACGACGACGCGCAGAACCGGTTCTACGAAGGCTTCTATTCGCTGCTCGATCCGGATCGGCACATCCCGTTCGAAGCGTTCGACCGCGGGCTCGAGCTGCGCCCGGTGCTCGAGCCGCTGCCGCCGGTGCGCACGATGCAGCAGTTCACCGACGGTTTCTACAAGCTCGGCCGCCACGCGAACTACCTGACGCTGACCGACCTGCGGATGGGCCAGGAGCCGCATTACGTGTTTCGTTTCTCGGTGGCGCGCAAGGTCGGCGATCGGATCGAGCCGGTTCGGCCGGACAACGTCGGCGGACGCCAGGGCGACGTGCGGGCGGCGCTGAGCTGGCTGTGGCGCCGCATCCTCGGCGATCGGCAGCCGCCGCCGTGGCGTTAGCGAGGGTCCGATGAGCTCGCATTGCTCGGACTTTCCCAGCGCCGGGACGGGCGCGAAGGCTGCCGCCCGATTGACCTGCAGTTGGTTTACATGTTAAATAGTTTGCTCGCCGGAGGGATGCCGCAATGCCTCACATCGTCATCGAATATTCGTCGAACCTGCACGACCGGATCGGGCTGAATTCGCTGATGGAGACGCTGCACGAGACGGCGATCGCCACCGGCGTGTTTCCGCGCGGCGGCGCGCGCACCCGCGCCTGCGAGCGCACCCGCTACCGGATCGCCGACGGTCATCCGGACAACGGCTTCGTGCACGTGGTGCTGCGCATCGGCCACGGCCGCGACCCGCAAACCAAGCAGCGCGCGGGGCAGACGGTGTTCGATGCGCTGTGCGCGCACCTGAAGCCGCTCTACGACGCAGCGCCGCTGGCGATCTCGTTCGAGATCCAGGAAATCGATCCGGTGCTGAACTTCAAGCAGAACAACCTGCACGAGTACCTGAAGGCGCGCGCCGAAGGACGGCACGCGCCCGAACCCACGAAAGCGACGCAATGAATTCATCGGTCAAACAGCCGGCGGCCGCCGCCGGCGATGCGCTGGCGGCGAAGATCGCCGAGTCCCAGCGCCATCTCGAACGCTTCCGCCGCGAGCCGCTCGGTCACTTCATCGGCGGCAAGGCCGTCGCCGGCGAAGGCGACACGTTCGAAAACCTGTCGCCGATCGACGGCAGCGTGCTCGGCCGCTCGCGACGCGGCCGAGCAC
>DATLGW010000853.1:0-1613 GCA_035540315.1 Burkholderiaceae bacterium
ATCGTCGGGCCATCGGGCGCCGGCAAGTCGACCATCGCCCGTCTGCTCTACCGCTTCTACGATCCGACCGGCGGGCGAATCCTGATCGACGGCCAGGACATCGCCGAAGTCACCCAGGCGAGCCTTCGCGAGGCGATCGGCATCGTTCCCCAGGACACCGTGCTGTTCAACGACACCATCGGCTACAACATCGCCTACGGGCGGGCAGGAGCGACTCAGTCGGACATTGAGGCGGCTGCGCGCGGCGCGGCGATCGACGGCTTCATCGCCGCGCTTCCGCAAGGCTACGACAGCATGGTCGGCGAGCGCGGGCTCAAGCTCTCGGGCGGCGAAAAGCAGCGCGTCGCAATCGCCCGCACTTTGCTCAAGAACCCGCCGATCCTGGTGTTGGACGAAGCCACGAGTGCGCTCGACAGCCGCACCGAGCAGGCGATCCAGCAGACGCTCGACCGAATTGCCGAGGAGCGCACCAGCATCGTCATTGCCCACCGGCTGTCGACGGTCGTCAATGCCGACCAGATCGTCGTCCTCGACCAAGGGCGGGTGGTCGAGCGCGGCAGTCACGACGAGCTGCTCGAAAAGGACGGGCTCTATGCAGAGCTTTGGATGCGTCAGGCGGCCGAGCAATTGCTCGAGGAAACCGCGGAGGCCGCGGAGTAACTTTCAATAGCGTCCATTCAAAGCTAGGCTGTGGCGAACCACCCGCGGCGCGCTCGGTCCGCATGATTTTCGAGTCCATGACCGACCCGCACGCAATCCTCAAACAGATATTCGGCTTCGAGCACTTCCGCGGCGTTCAGGAGCGGGTGATCGGCCGGGTCATGGCCGGCAAACACACGCTGGCGGTGATGCCGACGGGCGCCGGCAAGTCGCTCTGCTACCAGCTATCGGCGTTGGCCCGCGACGGCACTGCGCTGGTGATCTCGCCGCTGATCGCGCTGATGCACGACCAGATCCGAAGCGCCGACGCGATGGGTATCCGCGCCGCTTCGCTGACATCGGCCGACGGCAACCGTGAGCGCACAGTCGAGCGGTTCCGAAGCGGCGATCTCGACCTCCTCTATGTGGCACCAGAGCGCGCGACGACGGCCGCTTTTCAGCAGCTGGTGCGCGGCGCTCCATTGGCACTGATCGCGATCGACGAAGCGCATTGCGTCAGCGAATGGGGCCATGACTTCCGGCCCGACTACCGGCAACTGCGGCCCCTTCTCGACGAGCACGGGCAAGTTCCGCGGCTGGCGCTGACCGCGACCGCCGACGCGCGCACTCGCAGCGATATCCTCACGCAGCTCGGCATTCCGGAGGACGGGCTGATCGTCGCCGGCTTCGACCGGCCCAACATCCGGTATCACGTCCGGCACCGCGAGCAGACCGGCAAGCAGCTCCGCGAGCTACTCGCGACTCGGCCTGGGCCGGCGATCGTCTATGCGCCGAGCCGCGACAAGGCCGATAGGATCGCCGAGGCGCTCGGCCGGACCGGCCGGCCGTCGTTGCCGTACCATGCAGGGCTGGAGCCGCAGGTGCGTGCCCGCAATCAGGCCGCGTTCGTCAACTCCGAAGACATGGTGATTTCGGCAACCGTCGCCTTCGGAATGGGCATCGACAAACCCGAC
>DATLGW010000854.1:0-2783 GCA_035540315.1 Burkholderiaceae bacterium
CTGTAGGCCCAGTCGATCTTGCCGCCGGTGCCCGTGCCCGTCGTGTCGCTGGCAAGCGTCACCGTCAGCGTCCCCAGTGCGCCGGCGCTGGACGTCACAGCGCTGAGCGAATGCACATCGGCCAGATCGAGATCGCTGAAGCCGATCGAACCGCTGTCGGTGAGGTTGCCGCTGGGTGCTGTCGTCAGCTCGGTGACCGCGCCTTGAAGATCCTCGACCGTCACTACCGGCGCATCGTTGGCTCCAGTGATCGTCACCGTGACCTTCGCGATGCTGATCGTCCCGTTGCCGAGTTGAATCGCGTATTGGAAAGTATCTGTCGCCGTCGCGCCATGGGCCAAGTACTGAAACAAATTGCCTGGGGTGTAGACGATGTTTCCGCTCGATACGGACAGCGTCGCCCCCAGTGCACTCTGCGCCGTCATGGACGGCAGCAGCGGATTGCTCTGGTTGATCCCGTAGAAGCTTTTTGCGTTGCCGCCCAGGTCGTTAGCCAGCAGCGCCGCGATGCTGATGAACGTCGTAGCGTCGTCCTCGGCCACCGACCACACATCATCGCGTGCCTGCGGTGTGTTCGACATCGACACGCCGTTATTGTCAGCCATCTCGCTCCCCTTCCCCTCGTTTTGACGTATGGTGAGTTACAGAATCGGCACAACTATTCAAGCAAGCTCATTAATTTCACGACGGTTCAATACTCCCGATGCGCCCGCCGCATCGACTGCACGACCGGCTGCACCAGATACTCGACCAGCGTGCGCTTCTCTGTCTCGACGTACGCCTCGACCGGCATCCCCGGCGACATCTCGAGTCCCCCCGCGCGCTCCAGTGCGTCCCGCTCGACCCGGATCCGCACCTCGAAGAAACTCAACGGCCCCGCCGGCGTCATTTCGGTCAGTGCATCGGGTGACACCCACACCAGCGTTCCTTCGACCACCGGCGTGGTCCGGCGCTTGTAAGCGATCAGCTGCACTGCAACCGGGGCGCCGACTCGCAGATGCGTGACATCGTCAGTGCGGACCTTGCCCTTGATCTGCAGCGGCGCGCCCGACGGCACGATCTCGAGCAGCGGCTCCTTGGGTCCGATCACACCGCCCACGGTGTGCACCTTCAGGTCGACGACTTCGCCTGCGATCGGCGCGACGATCGTCGTTCGAGTCAGCGCATCCTGCGTCGGGCGCAGCCGCTCGCGCAGTTCATCGATCCGCCGTTGCGTCGCGCGCAACTCCTCGCTCGCTTCGCGAACATGGTTCTGCTGCAGCGCTGCGATCTTCTGCTCGCTCTGCACGATCTTCTGGCGAGCCTGCGCGATCTGGCTGCCGGCGTCAGCGTGCCGCTGCTGGCGCTCCGCAAGCAGCGCCTGGAACTCGAGCACACGCGCGTGCGACACGAAGTTCTGCGCGCGCAGCGACTCGTTCAATTGCAGCTGCTCCTTCGCCGACGCGATCGCGGCCTGCGCGGCGTCGCGCTGCGCCTCGAGGCTGCGGATCTGGTCACGCACCTCCACGATCTCGCGCTTGAGCAGCACGATCTGCTCGTCGAGCAGTCGTCGGCGGGCCTGGAACAGCTTGGCTTCGGTGTCAACGATCGCAGCCGCTACCGGGTCCTGCGGTTGCTGCAACAGTGGCGCTGGCCAGCTCACACGTGCAGCGCCCGCGCGTTCCGCCTCGAGTCGCGCGGCTCGCGCCACCTCGGCATCGAGCTGTACGCGAAGCGCAGCCACGGTCGCGTCGATCTGCACCGTCTCGAGCAGGATCAACGGATCGCCCTGCCGCACGACGGAGCCCGGGCGCACGTGGATCGCCTTGATGATCCCGCCCTCCAGATGCTGGACCGTCTTGCGCTCCGATTCCACGCCGACGGTCCCCGCAACGACGACCGCAGCCGCGAGCGGCGCAACCGCCGACCATGCAGCGAACGCCGCGATCAGACCACCGATTGCGACACAACCTCTGAGTGACAGCGCGCGTTCCTCGCGCCGCAGACGCTGATGCAACGCCGCGCTGGCCTGATTCGGTCCTCCTGTCTGCCGATTCATGTCGACGTACCCGCGGAAGCTCGCACGATCGAAGGCTGCGGCCCGGGAGCGCGAGCGAACTTGGAGAACACTGCCTCGCGGCTCCCGAACTCGGCGACGACCCCCGACTGCAGAACGAGGATCCGCGTCGCATCCCGCAGCACCGACGGCCGGTGGGTGATGCAGACGACGGTCACGCCGGCCTCCTTGAGCCTTCTCAGGGCGTCGATCAGGCCGATCTCGCCGTCTCCATCGAGGTTCGCGTTCGGCTCGTCGAGAACCACCAGCCGCGGCTGGCCGAACAGCGCGCGCGCGAACCCGACCAGCTGGCGCTGGCCCGACGACAGGAACTGCCCATCGGGGCCGACGCGGGTTTCGTACCCCTGCGACAACCGAAGGATCATGTCGTGCGCGCCGGCGAGCTTTGCTGCGGCGACGATTGCGTCCGAGTGCTCGAGGGGATCTGCGAGTCGCGCGACGTTCTCCGCCACCGTCGCATCGAACAGCTTGACGTCCTGCGGCAAATAGCCGATGTGCGCGCCCAGCGCGTCGGCCTCCCACGCGGTCAGTTCCGCGCCATCGAGCCGGACGGTGCCGGACGCCGGCGGCAGCACGCCTACCAGCAACCGTCCCAGAGTCGACTTGCCGGCGCCGCTGGGACCGATCAGGCCGAGCAACTCTCCAGCCGCCAGCTCGAACGACACGCCCTTGACGATCGGTGCCGCTCGATCAAGTCCCCAAACGACACGCTCGACCGACAGCGCAC
>DATLGW010000855.1:0-3414 GCA_035540315.1 Burkholderiaceae bacterium
GTACTGCTTCGCGTCGGCCTCGATCTCCTTGATCACCTGGCGGCGCATCGCCGACTCGCTCGCCAGCAGGGCCTGCAGCTGCGTGCGCTCGCCGCGCAGCTCGGCCAGCTCCTTCTCGATGCGGATCGCCTCGAGCCGCGCCAGCTGCCGCAGGCGGATCTCCAGGATGTCCTCGGCCTGCCGGTCCGACAGCGAGAACGCCGCGATCAGCGCCGGCTTGGGCTCGTCGGAGTTGCGGATGATCCGGATCACCTCGTCGATGTTCAGCAGGACGATCTGCCGGCCCTCGAGGATGTGGATCCGATCCTCGACCTTGCCGAGCCGATGGCGCGTGCGCCGCGTGACGGTCGCGATCCGGAACTCGCCCCATTCGCGCAGGATCTCGACCAATCCCTTCTGGCGCGGCCGGCCGTCGCGGCCGATCATCACCAGGTTGACCGGCACGCCGACCTCGAGGCTCGTGTGCGCGAGCAGGATCCGCACCAGCTCCTGCTGATCGATCCGCGACGTCTTCGGCTCGAACACCAGCCGCACCGGCGCGTCGCGCCCCGACTCGTCGCGCACGGTGTCGAGCACCGACAGCACGAGCTGGCGCAGCTGCTGCTGCTCGGCCGTCAGCGACTTCTTGCCGAGCCGGACCTTCGGGTTCGTCAGCTCCTCGATTTC
Organism: Burkholderiaceae bacterium; assembly: GCA_035540315.1. GTDB lineage: Bacteria > Pseudomonadota > Gammaproteobacteria > Burkholderiales > Burkholderiaceae_E > DATLGW01. Next base: position 667 of record DATLGW010000855.1, read on the forward strand.
CTCGAGCACGCGCTGCGCCGACACGCCGTGCGGCAGCTCGTTGACGACCAGCCGCCACTGGCCGCGCGCCAGGTCTTCGATCTCGTGCCGCGCGCGCACCTTCACCGATCCGCGCCCGCTCGCATAGGTCTCGCGGATGTCCGCTGCCGGCGAGATGATCTGCCCGCCGCCCGGAAAGTCGGGGCCGGGAGTCGCTGCCAGCACGTCGTCGATCGTCGCCTTCGGATTGCGCAGCACCATCACGGCGGCGGCGGCGACCTCCTTCAGGTTGTGCGGCGGAATCTCGGTCGCCAGCCCGACCGCGATGCCCGATGCGCCGTTGAGCAGCACCATCGGCAGGCGCGCCGGCAGCAGTGCCGGCTCGGTCGTCGAGCCGTCGTAGTTCGGCACGAAATCGACCGTCCCCTGATCGATCTCGTCGAGCAGCAGCCGCGCGTAGTTCGTCAGCCGCGCCTCGGTATAGCGCATCGCCGCCGCGCCGTCGCCGTCGCGCGAGCCGAAGTTGCCCTGGCCGTCGATCAGCGGATAACGCAGCGTGAACTCCTGCGCCATCCGCACCAGCGCGTCGTAGGCCGCGGTGTCGCCGTGCGGGTGGTAGCGCCCGAGCACGTCGCCGACGACGCGGGCCGACTTGACCGGCTTTGCGGCCGGCCCCAGGCCCATCTCGTGCATCGCATACAGGATGCGGCGCTGCACCGGCTTCTGTCCGTCGGCGACGTCGGGCAGCGCCCGGCCCTTGACGACCGACACGGCGTAGTCGAGGTACGCGCGTTCGGCGTAGTGCGCGAGCGTCAGCGAATCGTCATCGCCCGAAGGCGTCGTGAAAAGGCTCTGCTGATCTTCCATCGATAGCGTCCGGCGCGGCGCCGATCACACGTCGGCGACGACCTCGTTGCCGTGTTCCTCGAGCCAGCTGCGCCGCGCCGCCGCCTCGCCCTTGCCCATCAGCATCGTGAACCGCTGCGTGGTGCCGCCGAAATCGATCGAGCCGAGCGACACCTGCAGCAGTCGGCGGGTGTCCGGGTTCAGCGTGGTCTCCCACAGCTGCTCGGCCGTCATCTCGCCCAGTCCCTTGAAGCGCGACACGGTCCACGCGCCTTCGCGCATGCCGTCCTTGCGCAGCTTGTCGGTCGCGTGCTGCAGCTCGCCGTCGTCGAGGCAGTAGACCTTGCGCATCGGCCGCTTGCCCTGCGCCGGCACGTCGATCCGGTACAGCGGCGGGCGCGCGACGTAGACGTGGCCGCGCTCGATCAGCTTCGGAAAATGCCGGAAGAACAGCGTCAGCAGCAGCACCTGGATGTGCGCCCCGTCGACGTCGGCATCCGACAGGATGCAGATCTTGCCGTAGCGCAGGTTCGACAGGTCGGGATCCGAATCGGCCCCGTGCGGATCGACGCCGATCGCGACCGCGATGTCGTGGATCTCGTTGTTGCCGAACAGGCGATCGCGGTCGGTCTCCCAGCTGTTGAGCACCTTGCCGCGCAGCGGCAGGATCGCCTGGAACTCCTTGTCGCGGCCCATCTTCGCCGAGCCGCCGGCCGAATCGCCTTCGACCAGAAAGATCTCGTTGCGCGTGATGTCGGTCGACTCGCAGTCGGTCAGCTTGCCGGGCAGCACCGCGACGCCGGAGCTCTTCTTCTTCTCGATTCGCTGCGCGGTGCGCTGCCGCGCCTGCGCCTGCCGGATCGCGAGCTCGGCGAGCCGGCGGCCGTAGTCGACGTGATGGTTCAGCCACAGCTCGAGCTGCCCGCGCACGTACGCGGCGACCAGCCGCACCGCATCGCGCGAGTTCAGCCGCTCCTTGATCTGGCCCTGGAACTGCGGATCGAGCACCTTGGCCGACAACACGAAGCTCGCGCGCGCGAACGTGTCCTCGGGCATCAGCTTCACGCCCTTGGGCAGCAGGTTGTGCAGGTCGACGAAGCTCTTCAATGCGCCGAACAATCCCTCGCGCAGCCCCGCCTCGTGCGTGCCGCCGGCCGGCGTCGGGATCAGGTTCACGTACGACTCGCGCACCAGCGGACCCTCTTCGGTCCAGGCGACGACCCATTGCGCGCCCTCGCCTTCGGCGAACGTCTCGTGACCGCGCTCCGAATACTGCTCGCCCTCGAACACCGGCACCATCGGCGCGCCGCCGCCCTGCGCAGCCAGCGCCTCGAGCAGGTAGCCGCGCAGCCCCTCGGCGTAGTGCCAGGTCTGCGTCTGACCGGTCTTTTCCGAGCGCAGCGTGACCTGCACGCCCGGCAGCAGCACCGCCTTCGAGCGCAGCAGCCGCTCCAGGTCCGCCGGCGGCAGGCTCTGCGAATCGAAGTATTTCGGGTTCGGCCAGACCTGCACGCGGGTGCCGCTCCTGCGATCGCCCTTGATCGCGGGGCGCGACTTCAGCCGCTTGGCGACGTCGCCGTCGGCGAACTCGATCGTGTGCACGTGGTTGCCCGCGTCGTCGCCGCGCCACACGGTCACGGCGAGCCGCGACGACAGCGCGTTCGTGACCGACACGCCCACGCCGTGCAGACCGCCCGAGAAGCTGTAGGCGCCGCCGCCCTGCTTGTCGAACTTGCCGCCGGCATGCAGTCGCGTGAACACGATCTCGACCACCGGCACCTTCTCGATCGGGTGCGGCCCGACCGGAATGCCGCGGCCGTCGTCTTCGACCGATATGCTGCCGTCGGCGTGCAGCGTCACTTCGATGCGGCGCGCCTGACCGGCCAGCGCCTCGTCGGCGGCGTTGTCGATGACCTCCTGGAC
>DATLGW010000856.1:0-3317 GCA_035540315.1 Burkholderiaceae bacterium
CCGGTGCGCAACTGAGGAGACTGACGCGATGGCAAAGCAGATCCAGGACGCCTACATCGTCGCCGCGGTGCGCACGCCGATCGGCAAGGCGCCACGCGGCATGTACCGCACGCAGCGCCCCGACGACCTGCTGGTCGCGGCGATCCGCGGCGCGCTCGGCAAGGTGCCGTCGCTCGATCCGGCGGTGATCGAGGATGCGGTCGTCGGCTGCGCGATTCCCGAGGCCGAGCAGGGGCTGAACATCGCGCGGATGGGCGTGCTGCTCGCGGGGCTGCCGAAGTCCGTCGGCGGCGCGACCGTCAACCGCTTCTGCGCATCGGGGCTGACCGCGCTCGCGATTGCCGCCGACCGGATCCGCGTCGGCGAAGCCGACGCGATGATCGCCGCCGGCGTCGAGTCGATGAGCCTGGTGCCGATGATGGGCAACCGGCCGTCGCTGAATCCGCAGGTGTTCGAGCGCAACGAAGACGTCGGCATTGCCTACGGGATGGGACTGACCGCCGAGCGGGTCGCGCAGCAGTGGAAAGTGTCGCGCGAGGACCAGGATGCGCTGGCGCTCGAGTCGCACCGGCGCGCGGTCGCCGCGCAGCGCAACGGCGAGTTCGACGAGATCGTGCCGTTCGAGGTCGTCGAGCGCGTGCCGAACCTCGCGACCGGCAAGATCGACGAGCGGCGCCGCACCGTCGACACCGACGAAGGGCCTCGCGCCGACACGAACCTGGAGGCGCTCGCGAAGCTCAAGCCGGTGTTCGCCGCCAAGGGCAGCGTGACCGCGGGCAACAGCTCGCAGATGTCCGACGGCGCCGGCGCGCTGCTCGTCGTCTCGGAACGGATCGTCAAGCAGTTCTCGCTCGCGCCGCTCGCGCGCTTCGTGTCGTACGCGATCCGCGGCGTGCCGCCGGAGATCATGGGGATCGGTCCGAAGGAGGCGATCCCGGCGGCGCTGAAGGGCGCGGGGCTGAAGCAGGACGACCTCGACTGGATCGAGCTGAACGAGGCGTTCGCCGCGCAGGTGATTGCGGTCAGCCGCGATCTGGGCCTGGACGAGGCCAAGCGCAATCCGCTCGGCGGCGCGATCGCGCTCGGCCACCCGCTGGGGGCGACCGGCGCGCTGCGCGCGGCGACGGTCATCCACGGGTTGCGCCGGCGCAAGCTGAAGTACGGGATGCTGACGATGTGCGTGGGCACCGGCATGGGTGCGGCCGGGATTTTCGAGCGGGTGTGACGCGCTTCGATCCGAGGTGCGCATCAGCAATCGAGCGCGCCCCGGCGGAGCCTTTGGAGCCGACTCATGAGCTTCTCGTGCGAGCTGAAGATCAGCGCTCTGCGCGTGCGGGCGCTGCAGGTGCCGATGCGATTGCCGCTGCAAACGAGCAGCGGGACGATCCAGACCGCCCCGCTGGCGTTGCTCGATCTGCAGACCGATGGCGGCTTCACGGGTTGCAGCTACCTGTTCTGCTATACGCCGCTGGCGCTCGAGCCGGTTTGCGATCTCTTGCAGAATCTCGAGCCGATCCTGCGCGGATTGCCGATCGCTCCGCTCGAAGTCTCTCACCTGCTTCGATCGCGGTTCAGGCTGCTGGGCACCAAGGGGATTGTCGGTATGGCGCTTGCTGGCATCGACATGGCCGTCTGGGACGTCTTGGCGAGAGCCGCAGGTCAGCCGCTGGCCTGCGTGCTGGGTGGAGACCTGCGGGAGATTCAGGCGTACAACAGTTGCGGTCTGGGATTGGTTGGTCCCGATCGTGCCCCTGCCGAGGCTGAAGCGCTGCTCACTCACGGTTTCAGCGCGATCAAAGTGCGCTTGGGCTATCCGGAGCTGGAGACGGATCTTCGGGTCGTCCGCGGCATCCGACGCGCCGTCGGCGACGCCGTCGAGCTCATGTCGGATTACAACCAGGCGCTGAGCGTACCGGAGGCAATTCGCCGGGTTCGAGCATTGGCTGACGAGGGTCTGTACTGGATCGAAGAACCTTGCGCTGCCGACGATTTCGACGGGTATTCCCGCGTGCGGGCCGCTTCGGTGTGCCCGATCCAGATGGGCGAGAATTGGTGGGGACCGAACGAGATGGCAGCAAGTCTGCGGGCAGGAGCATCGGACTTGGGTATGCCCGATGCAATGAAGATCGGCGGTGTCACCGGGTGGCTGCAGGCAGCGGCACTTGCGCAGTCAGCGGGAATGCCGATCTCGACGCACCTGTTCCCCGAGGTCAGCGTTCATCTGATGTCGGCCACGCCCACCCGCCATTGGCTCGAGTACGTGGACTGGGCATCGCCGATCCTTGCGCAGCCGATGACGATCGAAGGCGGGAAAGCCCGGATTCCGGAGTCGCCCGGCACGGGCATCGAGTGGGACGAGCAGGCGGTCACGCGCTTTCTCGTCCACTGAGGCTTCCGGCCGGCATCTGCGCGCGGGGCTGCGACAGGGTATGCTCAGCGGGCGTGTTTTTCGAGCGGGAGTTCGGGCGTGAGCGTGCGAATCGAGTGCCGTGACTGGGTGATGTCGATCGTGTTCGATCGCCCCGACAAGAAGAACGCGATCACGGCGGCGATGTACCAGTCGATCGCGGATGCGCTCGGTGCCGCCGCTGGCTCTCGCGACGTGCGCGCCGTCCTGCTGCGCGGCAATGCCGAATGTTTCACCGCCGGCAACGATCTCGAGGATTTCCTGAAGAACCCGCCGCACGCAGAGGACACGCCGGTGTTCCGGTTCCTGCAGGCGCTGACGACGTTCGAGAAACCCTTGCTGGCTGCGCCGTGCGGCGTGGCGGTCGGCGTCGGCGTCACGATGCTGCTGCATTGCGACCTGGTGTACGCCGGCGACAATGCGCGCTTGTCGCTGCCGTTCGTGCAGCTCGGTCTGTGCCCTGAAGCGGCGTCGAGTCTGCTGCTGCCGGCGCTCGCCGGGCACCAGCGCGCGACGGAGAAGCTGCTGCTGGGCGAACCGTTCGGCGCCGACGAGGCGCGCGAGCTGCGGCTGGTCAACCGGGTGCTGCCCGCCGCCGAAGCGATCGGATTCGCACACGCGCAAGCCGCGCGGATCGCGGCACTGCCGCCGCAAGCCGTGCGCACGACCAAGCGGCTGCTGCGGCAGGCGTGGCGCGACCCGATCGCGCAGCAGATGAATGCCGAGAACGCTGCGTTCCGGCAGCTGCTGACGTCGCCCGAGGCGCGCGAGGCGTTCACCGCGTTCCTCGAGAAGCGAAAGCCCGACTTCTCCCGCTTCGCGTGACGAGCACGAGGCCCGCCGTCGCGCTGCGGCCGGCGGCCGTCCGGTGACGGCCGCCGGGTGGCCACCGGTGCGACCGATTCCCGAC
>DATLGW010000857.1:0-2315 GCA_035540315.1 Burkholderiaceae bacterium
GCACGACTGAGCACGGTCAGGAGGCCAGCGGCGGCCGGCCTCGCTACGAGCCGAGCTCGCGCGCGACCGCGCGCAGTTGCGCGATCAGCGCATCCACGACCGGCGCGCGCGGTCGCTCGCCCACGTCCACGATGCCGAGCGCGCCGGCACTGATCCGCAGCGGCACCGGCACGCGCACGACCCGGCGCGTCGCTTCGTAGTGCGACGCGACGTCGCCCGGCAGCATCGCGACCATGTCGGTCTGCTGCACCAGCGCCGTCGCAAGCAGCGTCGACGGCGTCTCGATGACGCGCACCGGCGGCATCGCGCCGGCGTTGCGGAACGCGGCATCGACGCTGCTGCGCAGGATCGTCCCGGCCGGGTACATGACCCAGGTCTGTTGCGACAGCGCCGTCAGCATCGCCGCCTGATTCGAACGGCGCGCGCCCGCAGCGCGTGGCCGGGGCGCAGCGCGCAACAGCGGGTGATCCGGACGCGCGACGACGTCGATCGTCTCGTCGATCAGCGGCTCGAACGCCAGGCCCGACAGCTGCGTCTCGTCGGGCACGCGGCCGACGACGATGTCGAGCCGCCCCGACTGCAGCAGCGGCAGCAGCGTCGCGCTGGTGTCGGCCAGCACCGAGACTTCGATCCGCGGCTGCGCATCCAGCAGCCTTGCGAGCGCCGTCGACAGCAGCCGTGGCACCGCGCCGATCAGCGCGCCGATCGCCAGCTTGCCGGTCGCGCCGGCCGCGACCGCCGCCAGCTCGGCGCGCGCCGAGTCGATCTCGTGCAGCACGATCTGCGCGCGGCGCGTCATCACGCGACCGAATGCGGTGAACGCCAGCCCGCGCGGCTGGCGCTCGAACAGCGGCACCCCCAGCAGCGCCTCGAGCTGCGACAGCGTCTTGGTCGCCGCCGGCTGGCTGATCGCCAGCGCGTCGGCCGCGCGGCGCAGGCTGCCGTGCTCGGCGAGCGCAGATAGCAGCGCCAGGTGCCGCGTCTTCAGCGATCGCCGCAGCGCATGCTCCGCGGGGATCGCCGCTCGCGGGCGGGCAGCCGGCGGGGCGCGGCGAGTCGTCAATCGGTTATCGGTCGATGAAGAAAAGTCAATTGTAGGTTATCGGGGCCCGGCTTACGATCCGCGGCACCCGAGTCGCGCCGTCCGGTGCGACCGTCATCGTCGGCGCGGCCCGCCGCACCGTCGGACGCCACCCTCCAGGAGCCCCCAGTGTCGAATCGATCGAAGACCCGCGCAGCGCTGCGTGCGCTCGCCGTTGCCGCCGTCGCGGCGCTGCCGCTGGCAGCGGCCGCGCAGACTTATCCGACCAAGCCCGTGCGCATCATGGTCGGCGCCAACGTCGGCGGCGGCACCGACGTGATCGCGCGGATGCTCGCGGAGAAGTTCACCGATTCGATGAAGCACAGCTTCGTCGTCGAGAACCGCCCCGGCGCCTCGAACACGATCGCGGCCGAGATCACCGCGAAGGCGCCGGTCGACGGCCATACGCTGCTGGTGGCGACGAACACCGCGCAGGCGATCGCGCCGCACCTGCTGAAGCTGTCGTACGACCCGCTGAAGGGCGTACAGCCGATCGGGCTGATCGTCGTCGTTCCCAACGTACTGCTGCACGGGCCGGCAATCACCGTCGCCGACGTGCCGGACCTGGTCCGGCAGATGAAAACGAAGCCGAACTCGGTCCGTTACGCGTCGTCGGGCATCGGCAGCACCCAGCACCTGGCTGGCGCCGCGTTCAATCTCGCCGCCGGCGTCGAGTCGGTGCACGTGCCGTACAAGGGCAGCAGCCAGGCGCATGTCGATCTGATCGGCGGCAGCGTCGAGATCATGTTCGACAGCACGTCCTCGTCGATGCCGCAGATCAAGGCGGGCAAGCTCAAGCCGCTGGCGGTGACCACGCCCAAGCGCGTGCCCGAGTTGCCGCAGGTGCCGACGATGGCGGAGGTCGGCTACCCGAGCGTCGAGGTGACCACGTGGTACGGGTTGTACACGACGGCAGGAACGCCGAAGCCGGTGATCGACGCGATGCACGCCGAGCTGCAGCGGGTGATCCGGCTGCCCGACGTGCAGGAAAAGCTGCGGGGCCTGGGCGGAGAGCCGTCGACGCTGACGCTCGAGCAGTTCATCGAGTTCAACCGCGGCGAGTACGAGCGCTACGGCAAGCTGATCCGCGACGCGCAGATCAAGGCCGACTGAGGTGGCCGCGATGCCTTTTAGATCCGCCGGCCTGCCGACGATCGGCCTGCTGTTCGGCGACCCTTCGGGAATCGGGCCGGAGCTCGTCGTCAAGCTGCTGTCCGATCCCGCCGCGCTCGAC
>DATLGW010000858.1:0-1868 GCA_035540315.1 Burkholderiaceae bacterium
GAGCGCCCACAGCGCCTGCTTGATTCGCCCGCCCTGCGCATGCGTGCGAACCAGCACGGCGATCCGCCCCGGCTGCAGCGGCGTATCGCCGATCCGGATCCGTCCGTCGCGGGCCTCGCGCAGCAGGCGAGCGATCTCGGCAGCGGTCGCCGCGGCGGCGATGCGCTCGGCGTCCGGCTTCATCAGCGGCCCGTTCGTGCCGGCGGCGGGCAGCCAGCCGATCCGAAGCGCAGCGCCGACGCCGTCGCGCTCGGTGTCGTCGCGCAGCGGCAGCGGACGCTTGTCGCCGGGCTCGATCCGCGGGCTGTCGAGTCCGGGCAGCACGAACGCCTGCGGGTTCGCACCGAACAACCGGTTGCAGGCGTCGATCAGCGGCTGCACCGACCGCTGGTTGTACCGCAGCGTGTGCAGGGTTGCCGCGTCGGACTTCGCGTTCAGGTACACGTGCAGATCGGCATTGCGAAAGCCGTAGATCGCCTGCTTCGGGTCGCCGACCAGAAACAGCGGCCCGCGCGCTGCGTCGCCCGCGTAGAGCCGCTCGAAGATCGCGTACTGCATCGGATCCGTGTCCTGGAACTCGTCGATCAGCGCGACCGGGTAACACGCGCGCAGCGCGTCGGCGAGCCCGGAGCGCTCGCTGTCGGCCGAGCGTTCGCCGCCGTGCGCGTCAGAGCGATCGTGATCGGCGAGCGCCTCGTGGACCCGCAACAGCAGATCGTCGAAGCACACCAGCCGCTGCTGCCGCTTCGCGAGCCGCACCCGCTCGCCGGCCTCGTCGCGCAGTTGCCGGATCAGCTCGATGCGCGCCAGCGACAGCGCCTGCTGCGCGGCGGCGCGTGCCGCGACCAGCGCATCGGCCGCGTCGAAGAACGGATGCTGCGGCGCGGTCGCGCCGCGGTTCAGCGCCTGCTGCTGGCGGCTCGCGCAGAACAGCGCCATCCGCTGGCGCGCCTCCTTGGCCGCGCGCCCGAACAGGTCGCCGCCGTGCAGGTCGTCGGCCCAGAAGCGCGCGCCCTCGGCAATCGGCGCCGGCTTGAACGCATTGCGGTTCAATCCGACCGCCGATTGCAGCACGTCGAGCGGCGACGGACCCGGCTGCGCCCACGCCCGCGCGGCTGCGTCGTACGCCGCCGCCAGCCGCTGCAGCGCCGCCGGCAGCGTCGCCGCCGCCGCTTCGGGCCACTGCAGCTGCGCCATCGGCTTGGCCAGCAGATAGCGCAGCAGCTCGCGCCAGCGCTGCGGTGAATCGTCGCAGCGGACCAGGTGCGCGGCGAGCGCTTCGGGAATGCGGCCGCCGGCAACGTGGCAGCGCCAGAAGTCCTCCAGCGCCGCCTGCAGCAGCTCGGTATCGTCCTGCAGCAGCTCGTGGTGCGCCGGCAGCCCGGCAGCGAACGGGATCTGCGCGAGCGCGCGCTGGCAGAACGCGTGGATCGTGTGGATCGGCGCTTCGTCGAATGCGACCAGCGCCGCATGCAGCCGCTTCGCGAGCTCCGCCGGCGGCGAATCGGCGTTGCGCTGAACGGTCTGCAGCAGCGACGCGACGAACGCGTCGCTGCCGCCGCCGGTGACGATCCGGTGCGCCTGCGCAAGCCGGCCGCGGATGCGCTCGCGCAGCTCCGCGGCGGCCGGTCGCGTGAAAGTCACGACCAGGATCTGCCGCACGTCCAGGCGCCTTTCGAGCAGCAGTCGCAGGTACAGCGCCGACAGGTTCCAGGTCTTGCCGGTGCCGGCCGATGCTTCGATCAGATGGATGCCGCCGTCGAGGCGGCAGCGCAGCACGTCGAAATCGGTCGCGGCGCGAGACGGCATCGCGATCACCGCCGCTGCAGCCGATCGTCGCCGATCGCCGCATCCATCGCATCGAACAC
>DATLGW010000859.1:0-4769 GCA_035540315.1 Burkholderiaceae bacterium
ACCAGCAGATCAGCGCGTATACGCAGTACTGGCCGTTCGTGCTCGGCACGACGCTGATCGTGCTGCTGTTCGTGTTTCCGGGCGGCATCGTCGGCACGGCGAGCGACGTCTGGCATCGCGTCCGCGGCCGCCGCCGCGGCGGGGATTGAAGCCGATGTCGGCACCGGCTGCGCAGGAACGCGACGTCGCCGGCGCGAACGCCGCGGCGGGCGGCGATCGCATCCTCGAGGTCCGCGAGATCCGCAAGCGCTTCGGCGGCTTCACCGCAGTCGGCGGCGTCAGTCTGTCGATGGCGCCGCGCGAGATCGTCGCGATCATCGGCCCGAACGGGGCCGGCAAGTCGACGTTCTTCAATCTGGTCACCGGACACCTCGTCCCCGACGACGGCGTCGTGCGCTTCGAGGGCCGCGACATCACCGGCTGGCAGCCGCACACGATCTGCCGGCTCGGCATGGGACGCTCGTTCCAGCGGATCAACATCTTCCCCAAGCTGACGGTGTTCCAGAACGTGCAGGCGGCGATCATCGCGCACCGCGGCCAGGGCACGCGGTTGTGGGGACGGTCGGCGGGGCTGTTCCGCGACGACACGATGGCATTGCTCGAGTCGATCGGACTGGCCGATCTCGCCGACGAAACCAGCGGCCACCTGTCGTACGGCGCGCAGAAGCAGATCGAGCTCGGCATCGCGCTGGCGAGCGAGCCGCGGCTGCTGCTGCTCGACGAGCCGACCGCCGGCATGTCGGCGAGGGAGACGCACGACGCGATCAGGCTGATCGAACGGATCGCCGCCGAGCGCAGCCTGTCGCTGCTGTTCACCGAGCACGACATGGCAGTCGTGTTCTCGATCGCGCAGCGGATCGCGGTGCTGCACCAGGGGCGTCTGATCGCCGAGGGGCCGCCGGCACAAGTGCGCGCCGATGCCGAGGTCCGCAGGATCTACCTGGGAGCGCAGAAGTGAGCGCCGGCGCCGCCGAGCCGATGCTGCGGGTCGACGACGTGCATGCCGCCTACGGGCTGTCGCGCGTGCTGTTCGGCGTGTCGCTGCACATCGATCGCGGCGAGTGCGTGTGCCTGCTCGGGCGCAACGGCGTCGGCAAGACCACGACGATCCGAGCGGTGATGGGACTGACGCCGCCGTCGTCGGGTCGCGTGATCTGGCAGGGGCGCGACGTGACCGGCTGGGCGCCGCACCGCGCGGCCCGCGCGGGCGTCGGCTTCGTTCCCGAAGACCGGCGCGTGTTCGCGGACCTGACCGTGTGGGAGAACCTCGACGTCGCGCAGCGCGCTGCACGCCGCCCCGGCCGCTGGGACGTCGACGCCGTCTACCGGCTGTTCCCGAAGCTGCGCGAGCTCGCCGACCGCCGCGGCGGCAACCTGTCGGGCGGCGAGCAGCAGATGCTGACGATCGCGCGTACGCTGATGGGCAATCCGGAGCTGCTGCTGCTGGACGAGCCGTCCGAGGGGCTGGCGCCGCTGGTGGTCGAGCATCTGCTCGAGCAGGTGCGCCAGCTGCGCGACCAGGGCATGACGATCCTGCTGGCCGAGCAGGGGGTCGATTTTTCGCTGGCGCTCGCCGATCGGGTCTACGTGCTCGAGAAGGGCGCGGTGCGGCACAGCGGTTCGGCCGAGGAGCTGCGCCGCGACGAGGCGCTGCGGCATTCGCTGCTGGCGCTGTAGCGGGCGGGAGCGCCGACCGTCCATTTGCAACCGATCCGCCGGCAAGCGGGTCACTTCGAGGAGAAAGAGCATGCCGTTCGTGAACATCCGCATCAACGAAGGCCATTCGCGCGAGCGCAAGGACGAGATCGCGCGGCGCGTGGTCGAAGCGATCAACGACGTCACGCAGATCCCGAAGGATTCGGTGTGGGTCGTGTTCGAGGACGTGTCGCGCGACGACTGGTACGTCGGTCCGACCCGGGTCAGCCAGATGCAGAAGAAGTGATGGAGGTGGCGCGATGAGTGTCGAGATCCGCGATCCGCGGTTCAGGGACGTGGTCGGCGAGGCGGTGTCGTTCGATCGGATCGGCACCGGTTTCCAGTTCACCGAAGGGCCGCTGTGGCATGCGCGCGAGAAGTACCTGCTGTTCTCCGACATGCCGGGCGACCACTTGCGCAAGTGGAGCGAACGCGACGGCGTGACGACGTTTCGCAAGCCGTGTCACCAGTCCAACGGGCTGGCGTGGGACCGGCAGGGCCGGCTGATCGCCTGCGAGCATTCGTCGAGCCGGCTGACCCGCACCGAAGCCGACGGCCGCATCACCGTGCTCGCCAGCCATTGGCAGGGCAAGGAGCTGAACAGTCCGAACGACGTGATCGTCCACTCGGACGGTTCGATCTGGTTCAGCGATCCGACCTACGGTCGCGCGGAATACTACGGCCGCCCGCGGCCGCCCGACCTGGATTTCCGCGGCGTCTACCGCGTGACGCCCGACCGGCAGGGCAGCGGCGGACCGCATGCGATCGAGCTGATCGCCGATGATTTCGGGCAGCCGAACGGCCTGTGCTTCTCGCTCGACGAGAAGCGGTTGTTCGTCAACGACACCGAACGGCAGCACATCCGCGTGTTCGACGTGCTGCCCGACGGCAGCGTGCGCGGCGGCAGCGTTTGGGCGCAAACGACCGGCGAAGGCGCCGGCGCGCCCGACGGCATGAAGATCGATTCGCAGGGCAACGTGTACTGCTGCGGCCCCGGCGGCATCCACGTGTTCGATCCGCAGGCGAAGTGCCTGGGGGTGATCCACGTGCCCGAGTACACCGCGAACTTCGCGTGGGGCGGCGACGATTTTCGCAGCCTGTTCATCACCGCGTCGACGTCGGTCTACCGGATCCGAACGAAGATCGCGGGGCGGCCGCAGATGAGCTGACGAGGAGATGCCGACATGCGTACGCTGTTGAGGAATGCGCGGATCATCGACGGTACCGGCGCGCCGCCGCGCGAGAAGTCGGCGCTGCTGATCGAGGACGGCAAGCTCGTGCACGTCGGCCCGCTGACGCGCGGGGACGAACCGACCGGCAGCGACGTGACGGCGATCGACCTGGCCGGCCGCACCGTGATTCCGGGGCTGGTCGAGGCGCACATCCACCTGTCGTACAACAACGTCAAGGTGATCGCCGACCTCGACCTGAACTGCCCGCCCGAGTATTCGACGCTGGTGTCGGCGAAGAACGCCGAGCTTGCACTGCACTGCGGCTACACGGCGGCGCGCTCGGCGGGCTCGGTGCATGCGGTCGACGTCGCGCTCAAGCGCGCGATCGACGAGGGTCTGATCGCGGGACCGCGGCTGCTGGCTGCGGGCCGCGACATCTGCGCGACCGGCGGCATGGCCGATTGGAACCCGTCGTACCTGAAGCTCGGCATGGAAGGGCTGGCGTTGATTGCCGACGGTCCCGATGCGGTGCGCGCGGCCGCTCGCCGCGTGATCAAGGACGGCGCCGACGTCGTCAAGTGCTACATCGGCGGCGATGCGCTGCTGCCGCACACGCCGATCGGCGACTGCACGTACACGCAGGCCGAGGTCGACGCGCTGGTCGACGAAGCGCACATGCGCGGGCGGCTGGTCGCAGCACACGTGCGCGGAGAACGCTCGAGCGAAGTCGCCGCGCGCGCCGGCGTCGACTCGATCGAGCATGCGACCTACGCGAACCAGGAAACGCTGCAGCGGATCCGCGACCAGGGCCTGACGCTGGTTCCGGGCCTGCGCTACCTGTATTCGATCATCGAGAACGGTCCGAAGTTCGGGATCGCCGAGGAGATCGTCGGCCCCAGCGGGTTGCGAGAGGAGATCGCGCAGGCGGCGGACACGTACCGGCGGGCGCGCGAGCTCGGGATCCGGATGTGCCCGGGCGGCGATTTCGGGTTCGCGTGGAACCCTCACGGCGAATATGCGAAGGACATTCAGGTGTTCGTCGACGTGATCGGCTTCACGCCGCTCGAGGCGATCACCTGCGCGACGCGCAACGGTGCCGAGCTGATGCGGATGGCCGATCGGATCGGAACGCTCGAGCGCGGCAAGTTCGCCGACCTGGTCGTGCTCGAGGACGATCCGCTGCGCGACATCGCGGCACTGCAGAACCGGGAGCGGATGTCGGTGATGAAGGCGGGCCGGTTCGTCACGCGCCGCTTCGACTGACCCGGCGCGACGCGGCGCCTGGCTGCGCTGCCGCTACGGCAGCGCAGCCGTTACGCCCGCACGAACCGCGGCAGCAGCTGCACGACCGACAGCCCCGCGACGACGATCGCCAGCGCGGCCAGCATCCGCGGCGTCCACTGCTCGCCGAGGAACAGCGTCGTGCTGGCGACCGCGAACAGCGGCACCAGCAGCGTGAACGGCGTCACGCGCGAGACGCCGTATTTCGCGATCATCCGGGTCCACGCCGGAAAGCACAGCGCGCTGCCGACCAGCGCCTGGAACGCGAATGCCGCGACGAACGCCGGCGTGCTGAATGCGACGCCCATCTGCTGCGACGGATCGCCTTCGAGCGCCCACGCGACGACCAGCACGACCGGCAGCGCGATCACGCTGCCCCAGACGTTCAGTGCGACGTTCGAGATGCCGGGCGCGCGCCGGATCGCGATGTTGCCGACGGCGCTCGAGAACGCGCCGATCAGCCCGAACGCCACGCCGATCAGCGGCAGCGACGCGCCGGCGCCGGGCCAGCTCAGCAGCACGATGCCCGCGAACGCAAGCAGACAGCCGGCCCAGCCGATCAGGCCGACGCGTTCGCCGAGGATGCCGCGCGACAGCAGCAGCGACCACAGCAGATGCGTC
>DATLGW010000860.1:0-8139 GCA_035540315.1 Burkholderiaceae bacterium
GGATCAGGTCGGGCAGCGTCTGCTCGATCTGGCGCCGCATGGCGGAGCCACCGTCCGCCTCGAGCACTTCGAAACCGTGCGAAGACAGGTACTCGATGACCATTCTGCGAACGTTCGCATCGTCGTCGACCACGAGAATCCTGCCGCTGGAATGCATCGGTCGTTCCTGATCAGGCTGAGGTTGCATCGGTCTGCACCGGCGCGAGCCATCGGTGCAGCTGGTCGCGAAGCGCATCCGGGTCGATCGGCTTGCGCAGCACTTCGGCCACGCCGGCCCGCGCCAGCGTCGGCAGATCGAGGCCTGCTCCGAAGCCGGTGTACAGCAACACTGGCAGGTCCGGCCGGATTGCGGTCAGGCTGGCGGCGAGTTGCGCGCCAGTCATCTTCGGCATCGTGTGGTCAGTGATCACCAAGTCGACGGCTTGCGGATCGTGCAGGAACGCATCGTGCGCGCCGATCGGGTTCAGGTGCAATGTCACCTGCAATCCCCAAGACTGAAGCAGCTCGAGCATGAATTCGCCGACCAGCGGCTGATCCTCGACGACCATCACGCGTCCGCTCAGCGCCCGCCGCGGCGTCGCGGATTTCGGCACGGGGTGCACAGGCTGCGCCGATTCGCTCGCCTGCGGCAGGCACACACTGAAGCTCGTCCCTTGATCGACGCGGCTGTCGACCAGCACGTGCCCGCCGTGCTCGTGCACGATGCCGTGCACGATTGCCAGCCCCATCCCCGACCCTTGTCCGACTTCCTTGGTGCTGTAGAACGGGTCGAACATTCGTTCCATCACGTCCGCCGGAATGCCGCTTCCGGTGTCCGCGACCGTTGCGACGATCCAGCGTCCGGAAACGGCCCCGCGGCACGATGCGCAGACTCCGTCGCTGATTCGTGCGTGCTGCAGGCCGATGCGAATCGTGCCCGGACCGCGGATCGCATCGCGCGCATTGATGCAAAGGTTGAACAGCACCTGCTCGATCTGCACCGGATCGGCCGCTGCCGGCGGTACGTCGGCTTCGATCGCGACGTCGATGTCGATCGTCGCCGGCAGCGTCGGCCTCAGCAGCTGCACTGCCTGCTCGACCAGCGGCGCCAGATGCCGCGGCCGGCGGTCGCCGTGCTGGCGCCGGCTGAACGCGAGCATCTGGCCGATCAGGTCGCGTGCCTTCTGCGCGGCCGACTGCGCCAACCCGAGCTGTCGGATCGTGTCGGTGTCGCCGCGCAATTCCGCGCGTTCCGTCACCAGCACGATGTAGCCGAGCACGCTGGTCAGGATGTTGTTGAAGTCGTGCGCGATCCCGCCGGTCAGATGGCCGATCGCCTCCATCTTCTGCGCCTGGCGCAGCTGCGCTTCGAGCTCGGCGCGTTGCCGCTCGGCTTGTTGGCGATCGGAGATGTCGCGCAGGTAGCCGACGAAGAAATCGCCGTCGGCCGCGGTCGCCACGCCGATCGCCAACTCGGCGGGAAACTCGGATCCGTCGGCCCGCATTGCCGTGATCTCGACGCGCCGATTCAGGAATGCGCCGTGGCGCGTCAGACGGTAGCGGCGCATCCCTTCCTCGTGCGCCGCCCGCAGCCGCGGCGGAACCAGCGTGTCGCCGAGCGAGCGGCCGATGACGTCGTTGCGCGAGTAGCCGAAAGTCCGTTGCGCGGCCGGATTGAACTCGACGATCCTGCCGTCGGCGTCCATGCCGATGACGCAGTCGATCGACGCTTCCACCGTCGCGCGCAATCGCGCCTCGCTGCGTGCGACGGCCTCCTCTCGACGTTTGCGCTCGCTGATCGGGCGCACGACCGCCAGGATCCGCTGCTTGCCGCCGAGCTTTGCCGACTTCAGCCAGATCTCGTCCCAGCCCCAGCTGCCGTCGTCATTGCGCCGCCTCATCTCGAAGCGGACCACCTCGCCGGACTTCGCGCGCTGCATCGCCTGTCGCGCCTCGCCGAGCGTCTGCGGCGTCACCCGCTCGGCAACGCGCTGCCAGACCTGCTTGCCGATCAGTTGCTCACGGCGGTACCCGCTGCGCTCGATCGCACGCGGGTTCACGTCGACGATCTCGTCGGTGTCCCGGTCGTGGACGTAGATTGCATCCTCCGACGCATCGAAGATCGTGCGGTACTGCTCCTCGCTCGCGCGCAGCGCTTCCTCGGCAAGCTTGCGTTCGGTGATCTCGCGGGTGAACGCGAGGATCCGCGGCTGCCCTCCGATCTGCGCGCTCTTGAGCCGGACCTCGTCCCAATGCAAGCTGCCGTCGCGATTGCGGCGATGCCACTCGAAGCGCACGCTGCGGCCGCTCTTGGCCATTTCGACCCAGCGCAGCGCCTCCTCGATCGTGTACGGGGGGCTGCCGGAGCTCAGGTCGGCGACCGAAACTCGGCGCAGCTCGTCGGAAGAGTAGCCATAGACGCGACACGCGGCAGGATTGACGTCCACGATCGCACCGCTTTCCCAGTCGTGGACGAAGATCGGATCCTCGGCCGCCTCGAATATGCTGCGATAGCTCGCTTCCGATATCCGAAGCGCGTTCTCCGTGCGCAGGCGCACGAACTCGGACTCGATGCGGACCGCGAAGATCTGCAGGATCGGCTCGATCCGGCCGACGTCGTGCATCGGGCGGCGGGACATGATCGCGAGCACGCCGAGCGGCGACCCGTCCTCTTCGGTCAGCGGAATTCCGGCGTATGAACGCACGCCCAGCTGCTCGAGCGCGCGGTCCTCCGGAAAATGCTCGGCGACGCGATCGGGATAGACGTTGAATCGGTTGCCGAGGATGGTCTCGCAGGGACCGCCCGTCAGCGGATAACAGACGCTATCGAGCAATTCCCCGTCGACATGCCTTGCCAGCGTGCGCAGCGACACCGGCGAGCTGCCGGAATCGAGCCGCGAGATCAGCACGATCTCGATGTCGAGCACGCTCGCCAAGTATCGGGCGAGCTCCGCGTAAACCGACTGGCCGCGTGCGCGCGAGACCGCCAGCGCCGCCTTGCGCAGCGTTTCCTCCGACCGCAGCCGCTGGATCTCGGCAGCCATCCGCACCGCATGGATCTTCAGCACCGCCTCAACCAGCGTCGGCTTCGCAATCGGCGCGCGCTTCATCGCGACCAGCAGCCCAAGCATCCTGCCGCTGCGGTCGGTCAGCGTGTGCGACGCGTAACTGTCGATCGCCTTTGCGTGAAACAACGTGCCCGGCTCGAACTCGCGTGCGACGCCGCTGGCGACGAAGCGGAAGTCCTGACCCACGGCAGCCGCGCAAGGCGAGCTGGCAATTGCATATTCGAAGTTCGACAGCAGCTGGCCGTCGAGCACGACGGCGAGCGTCCGCAGCCGCGCATGCGAGTCGTCGGTGAACGTCGCGACGAATACCGCGTCCACGTCGAGCTGCCGTGCCAGGTCCTGCGTGAGCTCCGAGAACAGCGCATGGCCGCCGGCACGCGAGACCGCCAGCGCTGCATGCACCAGCACGTCGGCCGGACTCGGGGGCGCTAAATCGGGGGGCGTCGGGTCACCGCCGGCTCGTCGCATCTGGGTCCCTCCTGAACGGGATCTGGCGAATGAACATCGGGGCTGACTGCGCGTGCAGTGTACGACGGTCCCGGGCCGCCTTGGTCGACGATTACCTCGCCGTTACACGCCGGTTACCCAGTTGCAGCGGCAACCTGCCGCGGGCCCGGCTACATGGCAACGACATTGCAACTGCGCGACGCAATCGCCGCGATACCTGCGCCTTCGATGATCCGCCCCACGCCACACCGGCGTTGATCGGTCGAACCCCATCGAAAGGAGAGTGTCCATGTCCGCAGTTGCCGTTGCATACGCGCCGTCCCAGCCCAAGAACCGATACGCGAAAGCCGTCGAAGTCTCCAAGCGAATCCGCTGGGACATCGACCGCGACGTGATCCGGGGCCGCCGCTTCGACTTCTCGAAGAAGTTCCTGCCGGACGGGCTGTCGCTGGTCGATCGGCTCGGTTTCCTGAGCGCCGCCGAGCGGCGCCTGCTGAGCCAGATCCAGGGCCGCACGTACGCGAACGTGTTCGGCCTGGTCGAGCGCTTCATCGCGGCCAAGGTGATCGACGTCGGGCGCGATCACGGGCTGGGCGACCAGGACGCGCTCGAGGCGCTGGTTCGCTTCGCCGACGAGGAAATCAAGCACCAGGAATTGTTTCGCCGGCTCGAGCGGATGGCCGGCGAGCAGATGCCGGACGGTTATCGCTTCGTGCCCGAGCCCAATGCGGTCGCGTCGGTCGTGCTGCAGAAATCGACGTGGGCGGTGCTTGGGCTGACCTGTCACATCGAGCTGTTCGTGCAGCAGCACTACCGCCAGAGCATCGATCCGGACGCAAGCCTGTCCGAGCTGTGGAAGGACGTGTTCATGTACCACTGGAAGGAGGAGTCGCAGCACGCGATCCTCGACGAGCTCGAGTGGCGTCGCGAGGACGAAAAGCTGACGGCTGTCGAGCGCGACGCGGCGGTCACCGACCTGATCGAGCTGGTCGCCGCGGTCGACGGAATCCTGCAGGCGCAGGCGGAGGTCGACAGCGATTACTTCGCTGCGGTCTGCGGCCGCACGCTCGACGCCGACGAGCTCGCGTCCCTGCACGCGGTCGTGCTCAAGGCATACCGCTGGCAGTACATCGTCTCCGGCGTCCAGGACCCGCGGTTCCAGGAAATCCTCTGCAGCCTGATCGACGCGTCGCAGGTGAACCGCATCGGCGCAGCGCTCGAACCCATCCTCCACTGAGCCCGGTCCCGGCGCCTCGCCGGGGCCTGCACCCCAAGGAGTCGAACCGTGCAAACCTTGATCTGCATTCATTCGAGCGCGAGCTCCCCCCGGCAGTGGGACGCGTTGCGCGAACGCCTGCACGGGCGGTTCGAAATCGTCGCACCCGCGCTGCACGGGTCCGGTCCCGGCCGGATCGGCCGCTGGCTCGGCCGTGCCCCGCTGCGGGCCGACGTCGATCTGGCTGCGGACGCGATCGCGAACGCCGCCGAGCCCGTGCACCTGGTCGGCCACTCGTACGGCGCCAGTGTCGCGCTGCGCGCTGCGCGTCAGAACCCAACGCGAATCCGCAGCGTGGTCGCGTACGAGCCGGTGACGTTCGCGCTGCTGCGCGACGATCCGGAATCGATTTCGGCGCTCACCGAGATCTCGCGGGTCGCGTCGACGTTGAAGCACCGGCTGCTGCGCGGCGAGCTGGTCGCAGCCGCTCGCGGCTTCGTCGATTACTGGGGCGGCGACTCCGCGTGGGAGTCGCTGTCGCACCCGCAGCGCCACGCGATCACGCAGCGCGTGCCGTCAGTCGACGCGAACTTCGATTCGCTGTTCGTCGAGCAGGTGACGCCGGCCGATTTCTTCCGCTTCGAGTCGCCGGTGCTGCTGTTGCGCGGCAGCCGCAGCCGCGACCCGTCGCGACGGGTCGCACAGCGGCTGTTGGAGTCGCTGCCGCACGTGTACCTGCGCGAGATGCCAGGCGCCGGGCACCTGGGCCCGATCACGCATGCGAAGCGGTTCGCCGAGCTGGTCGCGCGCTTCCTCGATCGGCTCGAACTCCCCGAGGTCCGGAGGCTCGAGCGCTACGACGTTCTGAAGCTGGCCGCTTGAAGCCGGAGCCTCCTCCGCTACGGAGAATCGACATGAAACTCGAACTGAACACCCAGACCGTCGACCTGACCGATGGCAGCACGATCGTGCTGCGCGACGCACGCGACGTCCAGGTCGTCTGCGTCGAGGGCGGAATCTGGGTCACCGAAGAGCGGCTGCGCAACGACGTCGTGCTGTCGCCGGGCGAGTCGCGGGTGGTCCGCGTCGGCGGCCGCACGTTCGTCACCGCGCTCGGCGCCAGCCGCGTGCGGCTGCTCGAGCCGACGCGCGCCGGATCGTGGTGGCGCACCGATCTGCGCGTGGGCGTGGTCGCCGCGATCCGCGGCGCTGGAGCCGCGACATGAATCCGCCTCAGGACCACCCCGTGTCGCCGTGGCTGCTCGCTGCGGTTGCCGCGCTGATGGTCGCCGTCACGTTCGGGTCGCGCTCAGCCTTGGGACTGTTCGTGTCGCCGCTGAACACGGCCACCGGCATCGGCGTTGCCGGGATCGGGCTGGCGATGGCGATCGGCCAGCTCGCCTGGGGGGCATCGCAGCCGGGAATCGGGCTGCTGGCGGAGCGCTACGGCGTGCGGCCGGTGGTTCTGTTCGGAGGGCTGTTGCTTGGCTGCGGAATGGCTGCGATTCCCTGGGCGCACGGCGCAGGCGCGCTCGCGATCGCGCTGGCGCTGGGCGCGATCGGCGCGGCCGCCGCCGGCAGCCAATCGCTGTTGCTGGCGACGGTGAACTGTCGGATGCCGGCTCAGCATCGGTCGCTTGCGATCGGCATCGTCGGGGCTGGCGGTTCGGCCGGGCAGCTGTTGCTGGCGCCGTTGTCGCAGGCGCTGATGTCCACTTTCGGATGGATTGTCGCGATCAACGCGCTGGCTGCGCTCGCGTTGCTCGCGGTGCCGGCGTCGCGGCTGTTTCCGGGACGTGCATCCGTCGCGGCTGCCGATCTGCGAACGCCGGCACGCGCCGCTGTCCAGGCCGCTGGCGCGGATGCGGGCGACGCGACGTCGCTTGGCGCAGCGCTGCGCAAACCCCGGTACTGGTCGGTGACTGCAGCATTTTTCGTCTGCGGCTTTCACGTGACGCTGCTGCTCAGCCACATGCCCGGCGTGATCGAATCCTGCGGACTGCCGCTGTCGCTGGCCGGCACCTGGCTGGCGATCGTCGGCGCGTGCAACATCGCGAGCAGCGTGTTGGCCGGAATGCTGATCCGCAGGTTTTCGAGCCGCAACCTGCTCGCGGGGCTGTACGCCGCCCGCGCGATCGGGGTCGCCGCGTTCCTGCTGGCACCGAAAACTGAGGCGGTGATGATCGCATTCGCGCTGGCGATGGGCTTGACGTATATGGCGACGCTGGCGCCAACCGTCGCGACGATCAGCGCGCTGGTCGCGCCGGCACGACTGGCGACGCTGCTGGGCGTGACGATGCTGATTCATCAGATCGGCGCATTCTTCGGCGCCTGGCTCGGCGGACTGCTGTTCGATCTCACCGGGGATTTCAGTGCGGTTTGGCTCGTGAACATCGGGTTGACGCTGGTCGCGGTCGCGGCGAGCGTTGCGCCGCATTCGGACCGACTTCTCGTTGATTCAGGTCAACGCAAGCCGCAGGCGCTCATCCTACGATCGTGATTCACTGGGAGAGCGCAGTGCCTGAAGAACGCGACGAATCGGGGGTCACGGGTCCGGATCGCCTGCCGGCGGCGCTGGAGGTGTTCTCGCTGTGCCACGCCGGAATCGCCGACCTGTTCATACGGGTCGGACGGCTGTCGCGAGCGCTGCGCAGCGCGGCACCCGATCCGGCGCAGCGGGAAGAGGCGCGCGAACTGCGCGTCGCGCTCGACGAGGCGATCCTCGAGCACCATGCCGAGGAGGAGCGCGAGCTGTTCCCGGTGCTGCAAGAAAACGCGACGGGCCCGCATGCGCAGGACGTGGCGCCGATGCTGGCGCGGCTGGTCGACGAACACCGAGCGCTCGAGCGCGACTGGTCCGCGGTGTCCGCGCAGCTGCAGCAGATTGCGTCGGGCGAGCGCGTGCGGCTCGATGCCGAAGCCG
Organism: Burkholderiaceae bacterium; assembly: GCA_035540315.1. Classification (GTDB taxonomy): domain Bacteria; phylum Pseudomonadota; class Gammaproteobacteria; order Burkholderiales; family Burkholderiaceae_E; genus DATLGW01. The sequence continues at coordinate 7,634 of DATLGW010000860.1, forward strand.
CCGAGCGTCTGTTCATCGCGTATTTCGCACATGCGGAATTCGAGGAGGAAGCCGTGCTGCCGCTGGCGGCGCGCTTGCTCGGGCCGCGCAAGAGCGAAGCGCTGGGCTGGTCGATGGCCAGGCGCCATGCGCTCGGCCGAGCATTCGGCTACACCTGAGCAGGCGCCGGGAGCGGCGTAGCGACGTGCGGCGCCGGCGCCGCGTTCAGCCGAGCTCCGGCCCGGCGACCAGCACGGTCCGCTTCGGATCGCCCGGCGCGGCGGTGCGACCGAGCGCCATCCGCATGAACGGCCGCTGGACGGTGAAGCCGGCGCGCTGCAGCTGCGGCACCAGCTCGCTGCGCGCATCGGCCAGATCCACGTACAGCGGCCCGGGAACGCGCTCGGTCGCGGCGGCGAGCAGCGCGCGCGCCGCTCCCCCATCGTCGGCGAGCAGCGGACCGAGCTGGCTCGACTCGCGACCGTCGCGCCCGAGCACGTAACCGGCCAGCCGCTCGTTCGACCGTC
>DATLGW010000861.1:0-6489 GCA_035540315.1 Burkholderiaceae bacterium
GAGCCCGCAGGCAGTCGGCGGCAAGCGCTCGAGGGCGGCTGCCGTCAGGCGCCTTCCGCTGGCAGCGACGCGCGACCAGCGCCAGCGCCCGTGCTGCCGCGGCCGGCTCGACGCCGGCCCGCGACAGCGCGCGCTCGGCCACCGCGTGCGCGACCGCCGCATCCTGCAGCCGACCCAGCGCCTGCTGCCAGCGGGCGAGCGCATCGGCGGCCCCGGTCACGGGCTGCTGCGGCAGCGCGCCGCGTCCGAACTGCAGCGAATAGCGCAGGTTCTTCACCGCGATCCGCGTGCGGTGCCACTCGCGGGTGCTGCGCGCGTTGCGCGCCCGGCGGCGCAGACGGCGAAGCAGCTCGCGCAACCGTGCCGCGGCGAATCCGGCGAAGCGCTCGGCTCGGACCTGCGGCGGCCCGTTTCCGGGCGCCGCGAGCGTGTCGATCGCCAGCAGCGCCGACACCGCGAACGCCGCCAGGCGCGGCGAGCGCAGCTGCGCGCGCAGCGCCCGCCGCGCCAGATCGGCGGCCGCAGACAACGCCCGCTCGAGCGCAGCGAGCGCGGCGGCGCTGTGGGGTTCGTCGCAATGGCTTTCGCGCAGCGCCGGCAGCAGCTCGTGCTGCAGCACGTCGATCTCGCGCAATTCGGCGGCGGCGGCAGCGAGCGCGCGCGCGCCGGCATCGAGCGCTCGCCACTGCGGCTGCCGGCGCAGCGCGAACAGGCGCAACGCTGCGCGAAAACGCCGCAACGCGACCCGCAGCTGATGCGGACCCTCCGGGTCGGTGCCGGAAAGCACCGGCTCGACGTTCGCAAGCGCATGCATCAGGCATTCGCGCAGCGCCTGCGCCGACGCCTCGGACGCGGGCGTGTCGGCCGCCGGCGTGACGGCAGCGCGGGCGACCGGCTCGGCCGCGGCAATCCCGCGCGCCAGCCGCCAGCCGCGCTCGCTCTTGCTGGCGATCCGCATCACCGGCTGCGCATCGGCAATCCACTCGCTGACCCAGCGCAGGAACGCTTGCCGCGGCCCCGCCAGGTGCTCGATCTCCAGCTCGCACACCGGCTCGTTCGCGCCGTCGGCGTCGATCGCGCCGACGTCGCGGGCCAGCTCCAGCCGCAGGCCGCCCGGCGAATCGAGCTGCCAGGTGGTGCGAGTGAAATCGGTGCGGAACGCGATCGCGAGCCGCTCGAAGCAGCGGTGCACCTGGGCGCCGATCGGCGTATCCGGCGGCGGCAGCGCGTCGCGCTGCGGCCGTGCGCTTCGGATCGGTCGCTCCCACTCGAAACGCTCGAACGGGTCTGCTTGCTGTGCCTTCACCGCTTGCCACCAGCGGCCGCCGGCGCGGCGCACGCGCAGCGTCATGCCGGCCGCCGCGAGCTCGCCGTCGCGGGTGTCGTAATACGCCGACGCCAGCCGGCGCCGCCCGCCGCGGCGCAGCCGTTCGCGCGTGCCACGTTCGCCGCGCGTCCCATCTTCGTCGGCACGGACTGCAGCAGCCCGCAGCCACGCCTGAACCGGCGCGGTCAACTCGAACTTGAACTCGAGCTCGGTCATCGGCCGATTATCCCCCCGCCGTTTGGCGGAACGGCGGTCCGGCCGTACCCTAATGGAATAGGAGATTCTCGATGAACCATCCGGCACAGACATCGCTGCGGCCGCAGCCTGAAACGCAGCCGCAAGCGCAACCGCAGCCGCCCGCCGAGCCGGGCGCTCGCGATGCGACCGGTGCGTCGTGGGAGCCGGGCAACGTCAGCCGCGTGCCGTACCGGACCTACACCGACGAGGCGCTGTACCGCCGAGAGCTCGAGCGGATCTTCTACGGCAGGCACTGGTGCTACGTCGGGCTGGAGATCGAGGTGCCGCAGCCGGGCGATTTCAAGACCACCTACGTCGGCGAGCGCTCGGTGATCCTGGTGCGCGACCACGACGGCGGGCTGAACGTCGTCGAGAACCACTGCGCGCACCGCGGCGTTCGCTTCTGCCAGCAGGCATTCGGCAACGCGAAGGATTTCGTGTGCCCGTACCACCAGTGGAATTACGACCTGAAGGGCAACCTGATCGGGTTGCCGTTTCGCCGCGGCGTCAAGGTCGTCGAGGACGGCAAGGCCAGGATCCAGGGCGGGATGCCGCAGGATTTCGATCCGAAGCGGCACGGGCTGACGAAGCTGAAGGTCGCGGCCCACAACGGATTGGTGTTCGCGTCGTTCTGCGACGACGTCGAGCCGCTCGAGCAGTATCTCGGCCCCGACGTGCTGCCGTGGGTCGACCGGGTGTTCGACGGGCGCAAGCTGACGCTGCTCGGCTACTCGCGCCAGCGCATCCCCGGCAACTGGAAGCTGATGCAGGAGAACATCAAGGATCCGTACCATCCGGGGCTGCTGCACACGTGGTTCGTCACGTTCGGGCTGTGGCGCGCCGACCAGAAATCGCAGATGGTGATGGATTCGCATCGCCGCCACGCAGTGATGATCTCGCGCCGCAACGACGGCGGCCTGGCCGAGGTCACGCAGGGCGTGACGAGCTTTCGCGCCGACATGCGGCTGAACGATCCGCGGCTGCTCGACGTCGTGCCCGAGCCGTGGTGGAAGGGCCCGACGGTCACGATGATCACGCTGTTCCCGTCGCTGATCATCCAGCAGCAGGTCAATTCGCTGTCGACCCGGCACATCGTGCCCTGCGGCACCGGCGCGTTCGATTTCGTCTGGACCCACTTCGGCTTCGCCGACGACTCCGAGGAAATGACGCAGCGGCGGCTGCGCCAGGCGAACCTGTTCGGCCCGGCGGGGTTCGTGTCCGCCGACGACGGCGAAGTGATCGAGTTGTCGCAGCGGGGATTCGCGCAGCATCCGGAGTGGCAGACGATCAGCGAGCTCGGCGGCCGCGACGTCGCGCCGACCGATCACATGGTCACCGAGACGCTGATTCGCGGCATGTACGCGTACTACCGCAACGTGATGGAGATCTGACGTGAGCGCGGGCGATGCTGCGGCCGCCGTCCCGGCGCGCGCGCGTTCGATCGCGATCGACGCGGCGCTGCGCGCCGAGCTCGATGCGCTGTACGCCGATTACGCCGCGGCGCTCGACGAGCGCCGCTACGACGATTGGGTCGAGCTGTTCGCCGACGACTGCCAGTACCTGCTGCAGCCGCGCGAGAACCACGACCGCGGGCTGCCGCTGGCGACGCTCGCGCTCGAGGGCAAGGGCATGCTGCGCGACCGCGTCTACGGCATCACCCAGACGCTGTTCCATGCGCCGTACTACCAGCGGCACGTGATCGGGCCGCTGCGCGTGGTCGGGCTCGAGCGAAGCGGCGGCGCTGCGCCGCAATGCATCGACGTGCACGCGAACTACGCGGTGCTGCGCACGAAGGTCCAGCAGCCGTCGGAAGTGTTCAACGTCGGCCGCTACGTCGATCGTCTCGTCGCGACCGACGATGGCTGGCGGTTCCAGCGCAAGCGCGCGATCTTCGATTCCGAGCTGATCCCCAACTCGATCATCTATCCGATCTGACATGAGCGACGACAACTGGAGGCCGCTGGGACCGGCGAGCGCGCTGCGCGAGGGCGACGTCGTCGCGTTCGAGCTCGACGGCCGCGAAATCGCGGTCTACTGGACCGACGACGGCCTGTATGCGACCGACAACCGCTGCACGCACGGCGACGCGCGGCTGTCGGACGGCTTCCTGCTCGATCACACGATCGAGTGCCCGCTGCACCAGGGCCAGTTCGACGTGCGCAACGGCGCGCCGATGTGCGATCCGGTCACGGTGCCGATCCGGTGCTGGCGCGTGCGCATCGAAGGCGAGCAGGTCGAGGTGCAGCCGGCCGACTGAACCCGCGGCGCAATGGCGCCGCCGCGGCGGCGCGGCTCGGCGCCGAAAACCCTGCTGCTTGATCGGGAGCCGCCCGCGGAGCGATGATTCGACGCGGAGGAGACCGATCGATGAAGACGATCTCGATCGTTCGGCGCTGCGCCCGCCGCGGCGTCGCGTGGCTCGCGGCCTGCGTCGTGCTGTCGGCGGTTGCGATGCCGCCGGGCGCGAGCGCGCATCCGCACGTGCGGATGCAGTATCAGGTCGATCCGCAACTCGAGCACGGCCGCGTGGTCGGGATTCGCGTGGTGTGGACGATGGATCCGATGACCTCGATGCTGATCGCGCGCGGCATCGACGTGAACGGCAACGGCGCGCTCGATGCCGAAGAGCTGGCGGCGTTCGGCGCCGGCAACCAGGCGGTGCTCGCGGCGAACCGCTGGTTTCTCAGCGTGCGCGACGACGCCGGCGCGGTCGGATTCCCGGGTCGATGCGCCGATTGCGGCGCGCGGAACGGCCGCGGCGATCGCGCTGGAGTTCGTCGTGTCGTTCGAGCGGCCGTCGGACGGCAGCCTCGGAATCCAGTTCTTCGACCGCAGCTGGTACGTCGCGCTGGGGGCGGGCGAGCCGGCGCTCGTGGGCGACTCAGGGCAGCGCTGCGCTGCGCATGCAGCTGTCGGCGACCGACGGCTGGGGCGCCCAATCGGTTCCCGAGCTGGGCCTGACCTGTCCATCGCACAGCGAGCGCGCGCCCGCGGTCGGCGCGCCCGGGGCGAACCGCTGACCGCACCCGACCAATCCTGGAGACGCCATGAAGCTGAAGATGCTGTGTATTGCCGCAATGCTGGCGGGGTCCGTCGCGAACGCGCAGGACGTCAAGTGCGAGAAGTCCAAATACGGCGCCGACGATCAGATCGGTGCGCTGAACACGATCACCGAGGCCAAGCGGCTCGAGGCGGTCAAGCTCGTCAAGCGCGGCAAGGCGATCCGGATGGGGATCGAGACGAACTCGAAGACGCCCGCGTTTCCGCCGCGCACGTTCACGATGACGATCCTGACGCCGGGACAGGTCGGCGGCGCAACGCTAGGCGAGACCAAGACCACCTACAACGACGACATCGTCTCCGGCTGGCTCGGAATCGGTTCGCAGATCGACGGGCTCGGCCACATCGGCATCGACAACGTCTACTACAACTGCGTGAAAGCGCAGGACTTCGTGCAGGCCGACGGGTTGAAGAAATACGGAATCGAGACGCTGCCTGCGATCGCGACGCGGGCGGTGATCCTCGACATGGTCGCGCTGACCGGCAAGGATCCGGTGCCCGAGGGCACGGCGTTCAACCGCAAGGAGATCGACGCGGCGATGCAGCGGCAGAACGTCAACATCGGCAAGGGCGACGTCGTGCTGTTCCACACCGGGTGGACCAAGCTGATCGGCAAGGACGACAAACGCTACGGGTCGGTCGAGCCGGGGCTCGGCGTCGAGGGGGCGCGTTACCTGGCGTCGCTCGAAGTCGCGCTGGTCGGCGCCGACACCTGGGGCGTCGAGGTGCTGCCGTTCGAGGATCCGAACAAGCTCTTCCTCGTGCACCAGATCCTGATCGCGCAGCACGGCATCATGCTGCTCGAGAACGTCGTCAGCGAGGAAGCGATCAAGGACGGGGTCTACGAGGGGCTGTTCACCCTCGGCGTGCACCGCATGACCGGCGCGGTGCAGGGGATCATCAATCCGGTGCTGATGTATTGACCGGCACCGGCGGCGCAGCGCGCCGCTTGCGTCGGATGCGCCGCGCAAGCCTGCAGCCGCAGGCTCGCGCGGCGAACCGCCGCTCGATGGGGCTTACGCTGCTTTCTCGGCTCCGAACAGCTTCTGCAGCTCGCCCGACTCGTACATCTCGGTCATGATGTCCGAGCCGCCGATGAACTCGCCGTTCACGTACAGCTGCGGGATCGTCGGCCAGTTCGAATAGTCCTTGATCGCCTGGCGGACGTCATCGTCCTCGAGCACGTTGACCGTCACCAGCTGCTTGACGCCGCACGACTTCAGCAGCTGGATCGCGCGGCCCGAGAAGCCGCACTGCGGGAACTGCGCGGTCCCCTTCATGAACAGCACGACCGGGTTCTCGGTGACCGTCTGGCGGATGAATTCCTTGGCTTCCATTGCGTCGTCGCTTTCCTTGCACGGGTCAGGACGGATCGGCGCGCGGCCGAAATCCTGAGTAATTCAGTCAATTATTTTAGCCACCGGACGCGGCCGCGTCAATCGGCTCTCCGGCCAGCAGTAGCACGTTCGATGCCAGCCAAATCGCGCCGGGTCTGGATCGACTCCAGCTGCGCTGCGCGCATCAGCGCTCGAACCCGCTCGGCCTGATCCCAGCCGTGCTCGAGCAGCAGCCACCCGCCGGGCGCCAGCCGCGAAGGCGCGTCGGCGATGATCCGCCGCAGCGCCTCGAGTCCGTCGGCGCCGGCCGCGAGCGCCGACGCCGGCTCGTGCCGCAAGTCGCCCGCCGACAGATGCGGGTCGGCATCGGCGACGTACGGCGGATTCGACACGATCAGCTCGAAGCGCCGCTGCGGCGCCAGCGGCTCGAGCCAATCGCCCAGGGCGAACTCGATCGTGCCGGCGCCCAGCCGCTTCGCATTGGCGCGCGCCACCTCGAGCGCGGCGGCGCTGCGGTCGGTCGCGGTC
>DATLGW010000862.1:0-4415 GCA_035540315.1 Burkholderiaceae bacterium
CCGGTCGTGCTGTATACGACGCGCGACTGCCAGCCGTGCAGCCAGGCGCGCTCGCACTTGTTCAAGCGGGGCATCCCGTTCGCCGAGAAAGTCGTCGCCACCCGGGACGACGCCGACGCGTACCGTGCGCTCGGCTTCGGCGACCTGAGCTTTCCTGCGGTGTCGATCGGGCGCCAACGCAGCAGCGGCTTTGAGGCCGGCGCCTGGGACCGGCTGCTCGATACCGCGGGCTATCCGAAGTCCTCGTTGCTGACCGCCAGCTATCGCTATCCGGCAGCCGAGCCGCTGGCGGCCCAGCCGCAGCAGGTCGCGCCGCCGCCCGAACCGGCGGAGCGCGCCGAGGCCGCGCCGCCTGCCCGCGTCGCACGTCCGACTCCTCAGCGCGCCGCACCCCCGGCCCCAGCGCCGGATCAGCCGACGATCCGGTTCTGACGCTCGACCGGGCGTAGCCCGACAGGTCGCGCGGGCTCGCTTGCAGCGGCCCGAGCCGTCCTCACATACTGGACGTATGAACGTCCGCAATCCCCGCTCGATGCTGTGGGCCGAAGCCCTTGCGATGATGGAGCAGGCCGATCGCCTGCATCGCCAGTTCTTCCAGCTTGCGCGAACCGGCGCCGGTCCGTGCTGGGAGCCGCCGGTCGATCTGCTGCAGACGCGCGAAGGCATCGTGGTGCTGGTCGCGTTGCCGGGCGTCACGCCCGACAACGTCGAGGTCGTCACCGGCGACGGCTCGCTGTCGGTGCGCGGCGTACGCCCGATGCCGGCGGCCGGCCGCGAGGCGATCCTGCGGATGGAGATTCCGTACGGCCGCTTCGAGCGGCGCCTCGATCTGCCTGCGGGCCGCTACGAGCTGGTCGATCGCACGCTGGCGGATGGCTGTTTGCGGCTTGCTCTGCGGCGGATCGGATGAGCCGCAACGGAGGCTCGATGAACGATATTCACCGCGACGAACCGGGAACCTCGGGAACCGGCCCCGCCGCCGAGGCACCGGCGCCGGCGGTTCCCGAGGTTCCCGAGGACGCGCTGATCCTGATCCCGGTGCGCAACCTGGTGCTGTTTCCAGCGCTGGTCGCACCGATCACCGTCGGCCGCGAAAGCTCGGTGCGCGCGGCGCAGGAAGCGGCGCGCTCGGGCCGGCGGCTCGGCATCCTGATGCAGCGCGATCCCAGCGTCGACGAGCCGCGCCCGCACGACATGTTTTCGATCGGCACCGCCGCGTCGATCGTGCGCTACGTGACGACCCCCGACGGCACGCACCACGTCGTCTGCCAGGGCGATCAACGCTTTCGCGTCCGCAACTTCCTGAGCGGCTTCCCGTTCCTGGTCGCGCAGGTCGACCTGATCACCGAAGGCAGCGCGCAAGGCCCCGAAATCGAGGCCCGGATGATCCAGCTCAAGGAGCGGATCGCCGAAGTGCTGCAGCTGCTGCCGCAGGCCCCGGCCGAGCTCGCGGCCACCGCGCAGTCGATCACGTCGGCGTCGGCGCTCGCCGATTTCGTCGCCGGGCTGATGGACCTGAAGCCCGAGCAGAAGCAGGACGTGCTCGAGACGCTTAACCTGCAGGTTCGGCTCGACAAGGTGCTGCAGCTGCTGTCGGCGCGTATCGAAGTGCTCAAGCTGTCGCACCAGATCGGCCAGCAGACGCAGGAGCGCCTGGGCGAGCGCCAGCGCGAGGCGCTGCTGCGCGAACAGCTGCGAACGATCCAGAAGGAGCTCGGCGAGGTCGACGGCAACGCGGCGGAGATCGAGGAGCTGACGAAGGCGATCGACGAAGCCAGGATGCCCGAGGCGGTCGATGCGCATGCGCGCAAGGAGCTCAAGCGCCTGGAGCGCATGCCCGAGGCGGCCGCTGAGTACTCGTCGCTGCGCACGTACCTCGAATGGCTGACCGAGCTGCCGTGGACGGTCGAGAAGGAAGAGGCGATCGACCTGGCCGAGGCGAGACGAATCCTCGACGAGGACCATTACGGGCTCGAGAAGATCAAGCGCCGCATCCTCGAGTACCTGGCAGTGCGCAAGCTCAATCCCGAGGGCCGCGGCCCGATCCTGTGCTTCGTCGGTCCGCCCGGCGTCGGCAAGACCTCGCTGGGCCAGAGCATCGCGAAGGCGACCGGGCGCAAGTTCGCGCGCGTGAGCCTGGGCGGCGTGCACGACGAGGCCGAGATCCGCGGACATCGGCGCACGTACGTCGGCGCGCTGCCGGGCAACATCATCCAGGCGATCCGCAAGGCCGGCTCCATGAACTGCCTGCTGATGCTCGACGAGATCGACAAGCTCGGCGCCGGCATCCACGGCGACCCTTCGGCCGCGCTGCTCGAGGTGCTCGATCCGGAGCAGAACTCGACGTTCCGCGACAACTACCTGGGCGTGCCGTACGACCTGTCGAAGGTCATGTTCATCACGACCGCGAACATGCTCGACACGATCCCCGGCCCGCTGCGCGACCGCATGGAAGTGATCCAGCTGCCGGGCTACACGCAGCTGGAGAAGGCGCAGATCGCGCGGCGCTATCTGGTGCCGCGGCAGATGAAGGCGAACGGAGTCAACGCGTCGCAGGTCGAGCTGACCGACGCGGCGCTGACGGCGATCATCGCCGACTACACCCGCGAGGCCGGGGTGCGCAACCTCGAGCGCGAGATCGGCGGCGTGCTGCGCCATGCGGCGATGAAGATCGCCGAAGGTTCGGCGCAGCAGGTGCGGATCGACGAAGCGGATCTGCAGGCGATTCTGGGCGCGAAGAAGTTCGAAGCCGAGGCCGCGATGCGCACCAGCGTGCCGGGCGTGGCAACCGGGCTGGCGTGGACGCCGGTCGGCGGCGACATCCTGTTCATCGAGGCGACCCGAGCCCCGGGCAACGGCAAGCTGATCCTCACCGGCCATCTGGGCGACGTGATGAAGGAGAGCGCGCAGGCGGCGCTGACGCTGCTGAAGTCGCGCGCCGATACGCTGGGCATCGCGACCGACGGATTCGACAAGACGGACGTGCACGTGCACGTGCCGGCCGGCGCGATTCCGAAGGACGGTCCCAGCGCCGGCGTTGCGATGTTCATTGCGCTCGCTTCGATGGCGACGCGCCGATCCGCGCGCAACGACGTCGCAATGACCGGCGAGATCAGCTTGCGGGGGCTGGTGCTGCCGGTGGGCGGCATCAAGGAGAAGGTGCTGGCCGCGCATCGGGCCGGGATTCGGACGGTGATGCTGCCGGCGCGAAACCGCAAGGAGCTCGACGACATTCCGGAGGAAACGCGGCGCGAGCTGCAGTTCGTATGGCTCGAGACGGTCGACGATGCGGTCGCCGCGGCGCTCGAGCCGGCGGCCACGGCAACCGAGCCGGCCGCCGCGTAGCGCGGCAGACGATCAGCGGCGCCCGCGCGGCAGCCGTGCCTGCAGCTCCCGGACCTGCGCCTCGAGCTCGCGGATGCGCTCCAGATAGCCGAGCACGACGGCCACCGCATGCGCATCCAGATCGAGCTCGTTGCGAAGCCGGCACGCCCGGCGCGCGATCGTCACGCAGTGCGCGGCGAAGCGCCACTGGCCGCCCTCCTCGGCCGCCGGCGCAAGCGCGCCGTATTCGACCAGCTCGGTCAGCTCCGACTCCGTCAGTCCCGAGCACACCGTCAGCTCGGTCAACGTCACCCACTGCGTGTCGTCGAGCCACATCAGCTCGTCGTCCGCGTCGATCCGATCATCCGAGTTCATCGAGCTGTGCTCCCGTCACGTGCGCGACGCAACCTCATCCGAGTTGCGAGCGCGGATTGAACGACGAATTCCTCGCAAGCTCCTCGAACAGCTTGCGCTCCTTGTCGCTGGGCTCGGGCGGCACGGCGATCTGCACGACCGCGTACAGATCGCCCGCACCGCCGCCGGGTTTCGGCAGTCCGCGCCCGGACAGCCGCAACCGCTGGCCGCTGCGCGTTCCCTGCGGCACGCGCAATTCGACCGGACCGCCCAACGTGGGCACCTGCACGGCCGCGCCCAGGACCGCCTCCCACGGCGCAAGCGGCAGGTCCAGATACAGGTCGTGCCCGACCACGCGGTACAGCCGGTGCGGATGCAGCACGATGTTCAGGTACAGATCGCCTGCCGGCCCGCCGCCGTACCCCGGCCCGCCCTTGCCGGGCACGCGCAGCCGCTGGCCGTCGGTGGCGCCCTTCGGTATGCGGGCTTTCACGCGCCGCGGCACGCGGCGCAGCATCCCGTCGGCGCCGAGCTCGGGCATCGCGAGCTCCAGATCGAGCTCGGTTCCCGCGCTGGCCTGCTCCAGCGTCAGCGGCACCGTCACTTCGAAGTCCTCGCCGCGCATCGCCGCGCCGGCTCGAGCGCCGGCAGCGCCGCGCGCGCCGCGACCGCGAGCGAGGCTGGCCAGCAGATCCTCAAGGCTGACGTCCTCGAAGCGCGCGCCCAGGTCCTCGAAC
>DATLGW010000863.1:0-3408 GCA_035540315.1 Burkholderiaceae bacterium
GTTTCGAGGCGGCGTCGCGCGGCGCGGCGCGGGTCGTGATGATCGATCGCGAGCCGCGGGCGCTCGCGTCGATGCGACGCCTCCGCGACAGGCTGGGCGCGACCGCGGTCGAGCTGGTGCAGGCCGATGCAATCGAGTGGCTGCGGGCGGCCGGCGACCGGCGCGGCGGCTTCGACGTCGTGTTCCTCGATCCGCCATTCGGCCGGGACTGGCTGCGCCGCGCGCTGCCGCTGGTGGTGCCGCTGCTCGCGCCGGGCGCGCGCGTCTACGTCGAAGCCGAAGCTGCGCTGCACGCGCTGCTGGAATCGCTGCCCGAGGGCCTGACGCTGGCGCGGGCGCAGCGTGCCGGACAGGTCCATTATCATCTGTTGCAATACGAACTCTCTCCTCGGGAGCCCGACTCATGGCAATTGCCGTCTACCCCGGCACGTTCGACCCGCTGACGCGGGGGCACGAGGACATCGTGCGGCGGGCGGCGCAGATCTTCGACCGCGTGGTGGTCGGGGTCGCGGCAAGCCGCAGCAAGCAGCCGATGTTCGATCAGCAGGAGCGCATCGCGATCGCGCGCGAGGTGCTCGCGCATTACCCGAACGTCGCCGTCGAGGGATTTTCGGGGCTGCTGATCGAGTTCGCGCGCGCGCAGCACGCGAACGTGATCGTCCGCGGGCTGCGCGCCGTGGTCGATTTCGACTACGAGTTCCAGATGGCCGGCATGAATCGCCACCTGATGCCCGACGTCGAGACGATCTTCATGGTGCCGTCGGATCAGTACCAGTTCATCTCGGGCACGCTGGTGCGCGAGATCGCAATGTTCGGCGGCGACATCAGCAAGTTCGTGTTTCCTTCGGTCGAGGCGCGGCTCGAGCAAAAGCTCGCGCAGCGCGCGGCATCGCCGCGAGCGGCCGATTGAAGCTGCGCAGACGGGACGTGCGGCCGCAATGGCGCTGATCATCACCGACGAGTGCATCAACTGCGACGTCTGCGAGCCCGAGTGCCCGAACGGCGCGATCTCGATGGGCCCGGAGATCTACCAGATCGATCCGCACAAGTGCACCGAGTGCGTCGGCCACTACCACGAGCCGCAGTGCCAGCAGGTCTGCCCGGTCAGCTGCATACCGCGCGATCCGGCGTGGCCCGAGACGCGCGAGCAGCTGCTTGCGAAGTTCGAGCGGCTGCGCGGCGCGCGCTGACGCGCCGCCGATCGCCGGCTACACCGGCTGGCAGACGAACTGCCCGAACGGGCCGCTGTTGGCCCACTCCGACGATTCCAGCGCCAGGCTGCGCATCGTCAGCGGGTGCGCGTTCAGCCATGCGCCGCGCAGCTCCAGGCGCGCGGTCTCGCCCCTGATCCGCAACCGGAACCACGACGGCGGCACGCGGTCGCGGCGGCGGTGCAGGATCGACGCGATCCGCAGGCACAGCACCATCAGCCAGTCCTCGGGGTCCGCCAACAGCGGCCGCAGCTTGGCGAGCCCGCCGGTCTGCCCGAGCACCAGCGCGGCGAGCCGGCGCTGCTCGTGGCGCGCGAACCCGGGCATGTCCGACTGGTCGACGATGTAGCTGCCGTGCTTGTGGAAGTTCTCGTGCGAGATCGACATGCCGATCTCGTGCAGCTGCGCCGCCCAGCCCAGCAGCCGCAAGTTCGACCGCAGCGCCGGCCCCGAGACGCGGGCGGCCTGCCGGTACAGCGCCTGCGCGGTTTCGCCCACTGCGCCGGCCTGCGACGGGTCGACTGCGTAGCGGTTCGCCATCCGCGCGACCGTCGCTTCGCGCGTGTCCTGCCCGGCAGCACGTCCGAGCAGCTCGTACAGCACGCCTTCGCGCAGCGCGCCGTCGCAGTAGCGCAGCGACGCGATCTCGAGCTCCTGGAACGCCGCGCTCATCACGGCGAGCCCGCCCGGCAGCACGGGCCGCCGGTCCGGCTTCAGCCCCTCGAGCCGGATCCGATCGACGTGGCCGGCGCGCAGAACGCACTGCTCGAGCTCGGCCAGCGTGCGCGGGTCGATCTCCTCGCGCCCGTAGTTCAGCGCCGTGAGCTGCGCGAGCGCCTTCGCGGTTCCGGAGGTTCCGACCGCGTAACGCCAGCCGCGGGCGCGGTAGGCGCGGGCGAACGGCTCGATCGCCTCGCGCGCGGCCAGCTGCGCGCGGCGATAGCGGTCGGCGTCGACCGCGCCGTCGGCGAAATAACGTTTGGACAGCGCGACCGAGCCGGTCGCGACCGATTCGAGCAGCTCGATGTCGAAGTCGCGCCCGACGATCAGCTCGGTTGAGCCGCCGCCGATGTCGATGACCAGCCGCCGCACGCCGTCGGTGGGCAGCGAGCGCGCCGCCCCGACGTAGATCAGGCGCGCCTCCTCGCGCCCCGGGATCACCTCGATCGGGAAACCGAGCGCGTCCTGCGCGCGAGCGAGGAACGTTTCGGCGTTGCGCGCGACGCGGAAAGTGTTCGTCGCGACCGCGCGCACTTCCTGCGGCGCGAACGAGCGAAGCCGCTCGCCGAAACGCCGCAGCGACTCCAGCGCGCGCGCCTGCGCGCCGGACGACAGCATGCCGTCCTGACCGAGCCCTCCGGCCAGGCGGATCGTTTCCTTCAGCTGGTCGATCGGGCGAATCTGCTCGCCGATCGGCGTGGACTCGACACGGCCGATCACGAGCCGGAAACTGTTGGACCCCAGATCGACTGCTGCCAGCGCCTGTCCCGGATCCCTCATGGCGGATCGTACTGAACGCGATATTTTGCCGCAGAATGAAGCGTCGACCCCCGCGACTGGAGTCCGCTTGCCGAAAAAGCGCAGCGTCACCGGCCTGTCACGCGGCACAACGATGCTCGGCGGCATGGCCGCCGCCACTCCGACTCCGTCAGCTCGACTGCTGAACCGCGAGATCGGCCTGCTCGCGTTCAACGAGCGCGTGCTCGCGCTGGCCGAGGATGCGACCGTGCCGCTGCTCGAGCGGCTTCGCTTCCTGACGATCGTCAGCAACAACCTGGATGAACTGTTCGAGGTCCGGGTCGCCGAGCTGATGGAGCTCGCGCGGCTGGAGCGCCCGGAAGCGACGATCGCTGCCGACGCGCTGCGCGCGATCGCCGCGCGCGCGGGCGAGCTGGTCGAGCGACAGTACCGGTTGCTCAACGAGACGCTGATCCCGGCGCTCGCGCAGCAGGGCATCGTCTTTCATCCGAGCGACGCGTGGAACGATGCGCAGCGCGCGTGGGCCGAGCGGGTTTTCGTCAGCGAGATCGAGCCGCTGCTGACGCCGATCGCGCTCGATCCGGCGCATCCGTTTCCGCGAATCCTGAACAAGAGCCTGAACTTCGTCGTCGAGCTCGAGGGCCAGGACGCTTTCGGGCGGCAGGCCGGCATCGCGGTCGTTCAGGCGCCGCGCGCGCTGCCGCGGGTTTTGCCGGTT
>DATLGW010000864.1:0-2461 GCA_035540315.1 Burkholderiaceae bacterium
GTACAAGAAGCTGAACTACGATCCGACCAAGCTGGTGCCGGTCTCGGTGCTGGCGACGGTGCCGAACGTGCTCGCCACCCGCGCGAACCTGCCGGCGAAATCGGTCAAGGAGCTGATCGAGACCTCGAAGCAGTCGCCGGGCAAGATCACGTTCGCGTCGCAGGGCAGCGGCTCGACGTCGCACCTGACCGCGGCGATGTTCCAGACGATGGCCGGCGTTCAGATGCTGCACGTGCCGTACAAGGGCACGGCGCCGGCGCTGACCGATCTGATCGGCGGCCAGGTCGACATCTTCTTCGACAACCTGGCGTCGTCGCTGCCGCAGCATCGCGCGGGCAAGCTGCGGATCCTCGCCGTGGGCAGCCCGAAGCGGCATCCGGCGCTGCCGGACGTGCCGACGATCGCCGAGGCGGCGCTGCCGGGATTTCAGTCGGTGACCTGGTTCGCCGTCGCCGCACCGCCCGGCACGCCGGATCCGATCGTGCAGAAGATCAGCGCAGCGATCGACGAAGTGCTGAAGATGCCGGACGTGCGCAAGCGCTTCGAGGAGCAGACCGCCGATGCGGTCGGCGGCGCGCCGGCACAGGCCGCGGCGTTCTTCGCCGACGAAGCTGCGCGTTGGCACCAGGTGATCAAGACCAGCAACGTGACGGTCGACTGAGCCGACGCGATGAGCAGCAACGCTGACACGATCGGCGAATCGCTGATCTGGCCGGATCCGCAGCTGACGCGGATTCCTTTTCGCCTGTACGACGATCCGCGCGTGTTCGCGCTCGAGCAGCAACGGCTGTTCCAGGGACCGACGTGGAACTACCTGTGCCTGGAAAACGAGGTGCCGCAGCCGGGCGACTACGTGACGACGTTCGTCGGCGAGATGCCGGTGGTCGTCGCGCGCGGCGACGACGGCGAGCTGTACGGCTTCGAGAACCGCTGCGCGCACCGCGGCGCGCTGATCTGCCTCGAGGACCGCGGCCATGCGCGGGATTTCCAGTGCGTGTACCACGCGTGGACCTACGACCTGCAGGGCAACCTGAAGGCGGTCGCGTTCCAGAACGGCGTCGACGGCAAGGGCGGCATGCCGAAGACGTTCCGGCTCGACGAACACGGGCCGCGCAAGCTGCGGATCGCGAGCTTCTCGGGGCTGGTCTTCGGCAGCCTCGACGACGACGTCCCCGACCTGGACGAATATCTCGGCGACGAGATCGCCAGCCGGATCGAGCGCGTGCTCGGCCGGCCGCTGCAGGTGCTCGGACGGTTCACGCAGTCGCTGCCGAACAACTGGAAGCTGTACGTCGAGAACGTCAAGGACTCGTACCATGCGAGCCTGCTGCATCTGTTCTTCACGACGTTCCGGATCAACCGGCTGAACCAGCGCGGCGGCGTGATCGTCAGCGAAGCAGGCGGCCATCACGTCAGCTGGTCGGCAATCGACCGCAGCGCGAATGCCGACGTGCCGTACTCGGACCAGAAGCTGCGCTCGGACAGCGCATCGTATCGGCTCGCGGACCCCGGCCTGCTCGAAGGCGTCGACGAATACGGCGACGGCGTCACGCTGCAGATCCTGTCGGTGTTCCCGAACCTGGTCGTGCAGCAGATCCAGAACTGCCTGGCGGTGCGGCAGGTGCTGCCCAAGGGGGTGGCGCGAACGGAGCTGAAGTGGACCTACGTCGGGTACGCCGACGACGACGAGCGGATGCGCGAGATGCGGCTGCAGCAGGCGAACCTGGTCGGACCCGCCGGCTACGTGTCGATGGAGGACGGCGCCGTCGGCAACTTCGTTCAGCGCGGCATCGCCGGTTCGCGCGAGGCCGACGCAATCGTCGAGATGGGCGGCGACGGCGTGCAGACGCAGGAGACGCGCGCGACCGAGGTGTCGGTGCGCGGGTTCTGGAAGGCGTATCGGTCGTACCTGGAGATCTGAGCGTGGACGCGAACCTGCTGCAGCGGCTGATGTCGCTGAATGCGAGCTACGCGCGCTGCATCGACGACGATCGCATCGAGACGTGGCCCGACTTCTTCGCCGACGACTGCATCTACCGGATCACGACTGCCGAGAATTACGAGCAGCGGCTGCCGGCGAGCGTGATCTACGCGCGCTCGAAGGGCATGCTGCGCGATCGCGTGTCCGCGCTGCGCGAGGCCAGCGTCTACGAGCGCCAGCGCTATCGGCACATCGTCGGCGTGCCGACGATCGACGAAGCGGCCGGGGGCGACGTGCGTGCCGAGTCGCCGTTCGTCGTCGTGCGGATCATGCGCGACGGCTCGAGCCTGCTGTTCGCGAGCGGCCGCTACGTCGACCGGCTGATCGATGCCGGCGCCGAGCTGAAGCTGGCCGAGCGCGTGGTCGTCTGCGACAGCAGCAGCTTCGATACGCTGCTCGCGCTGCCGCTGTGAACGCAGCGTCCGACCCGCTCGCGGGCGGCGATGCCGACCGCGCCGCGCCGCCCAGGCGGATCGGCAT
>DATLGW010000865.1:0-1823 GCA_035540315.1 Burkholderiaceae bacterium
GCGTCGAAACTTCGATGCGTTCGTCATTTCCACACCTCCTTGAGCACGCGGATGAAATTGCCGCCGAGAATCTTGCGGATCCGCTCGGCGCTGTAGTCGCGCTGCAGCATGCCGACGACCAGGTTCACGAGCTCCGAGCGCTGCGTGAAGCCCTCGAGCCCGAGCGCGCTGAATTGCGTGCCGCGGGTCACTTCGGGGTAGAACCACGGCGTCGCCCAGTTGACCTTGGTCTTCCCGTCGAACCAGTCGGTCGCGAAGCTGACGTGGTCCTCGCCGATCAGCTTGATTGCGTAGTCGTAGTGATCCAGGTAGTCGTTCAGCGTCGGGCGCCGGTCGTAGCGGATGAACGGGGCGTAGGTCGTGATGCCGATCACGCCGCCTTTTTCCGCGACTGCCTTCATCTGCTCGTCGGTCACGCAACGCGGGTTTTCGGTGATCGCGCGCATCGCCGTGTGCGAGATCACGATCGGCTTGGACGACTCGCGCACCGCGTCGAGCGTCGTCTGGATGCCGACGTGCGAGCAATCGATCAGCAGGCCCAGCCGGTTGCACTCGCGCACGATCTGCATGCCGTAGTGCGTGAGCCCCTTGTTTTCCGGCTCCAGGCAGCCGTCGCCGAGCAGGTTGCGCTCCATGTAGGTCAGCTGCAGCGACCGCAGCCCCAGCTTGTGCAGCAGCCGCAGCCGCTCGCGCTGGTTCTCGATCGCGCTGGGACTCTGGATGCCGAAGATGACGCCGAGCTGGCCGTTGCGCTTGGCTTCGTACAGGTCCTCGACGCGCTCGATGTGCCGCACCTTCGGGCTCATCTCGAAGTTCAGCAGGTTCTCGTAGATCGCCCGCTGCAGCTGCTCCCAGGTCGGGGTGTACGAGGGCTCCGACACCAGAGTCACGTGCAGCACGTTCCAGCCCCAGCCGACCATCCGCTCTTCGTAGGTCGTGCCGGGCGGCATGTGCGGCGTCGGGTGGACCACCGCGCCGCCGAGCCCGTCGAGGACGATCGAGTCCTTGAGGATTTCGTTTGCCTGCGAGATCAGGTCGGGCATCGGCTCACTGCTTTCGAATCGCGAATGGCGGCAAGAGTAGCCGCCGGACGTATTAATTTCAAATAAGAAGACTGCGCAACTACATAAGCGGAGTTTATGTCGGCGGCGCTGCAGCTCATTCCGACGGGGCAGTCGGCCGCACCGTCTTCGGCAGCGTCCCGCGCAGATGCGACACGAATGCATCGACCACGCGCGAGCTCGCGGCCTGGCGCGGCCGCAGCAGCAGCGCGCGAAGCTCGATCCGCGGCTCGATCGGTCGCGCGACCAGCCCCGGCACCGGCCGCGACGCGAACAGCGCGGTCTCCATCAGCGCGACGCCCGCGCCATGATAGGCGAGCATCATTCCGGTAGCCGAGGTGCCGGTCTCCACTGCGATCTGAAGCGGCGCTTCGGCAAGTCCGAACGCGCGCTCGACCGCCGGCCGCAGCAGCGCCTGAGGCAGATAGGTGACGATCGGATACGGGACGAGATCGGGGAGGCGGATCTTCGCCCGCCGCGCCAGCGGATGCCGCGCCGGCAGAATGCAGCCGATCGGCGCCCGCAGCACTTCCTCGGCCCGGACCGCCGCGGTGGCGACGGGTTCGTAGACGACGCCCAGATCGACCTCGCGGCTGATCACCCGATCGAGCACTGCGGGCGAGGCGAGCGCCCGCAGGCTGACCTTGATCCCCGGACGTGCCGCGACGAACGTCGCGACGGCCTTCGCGACGTAACCGTCGCACAGCGGACCGGACGCTGCGATCGACAGCATTCCGCGCGCGCCGCCCGCGAGGTCCTGGC
>DATLGW010000866.1:0-3730 GCA_035540315.1 Burkholderiaceae bacterium
GCGGCGCCGGCAACGGCGCGCTCTTGCCCGGCCGCAGCCGGTCGAGCTTCGCGTTCGAGCCGCACTGGTCGGCGCGCCCGTGGCCGCCGCAGGACAAGTACCGGTCCCCGGGTGCCAGCGATGCCGAGCTCGGGTTGATCGACTGATGCGCACCGGCGCGAGCCGCGAGTTGACGATCGCGCGCCGCCGGGACAGGTTTCGCCACTTCCTCGCGACGCTGCGGCCGGCGAATCCGACACGTTGAGCAACGAGCGGCGCGGCCGCTTCCGGGAACGAAAGCTGCTCGAGCAGCTGCGCCACCGGAAGCGAACGTGACCTCCAGACCCCGCCGATACAGCGACACCGCGATCCGCCGCTTACTGCGGCAACGCTTCGACATCCATCAGCTGCGGCCAGGTCAACGCGAGGTGATCGACAGCGTGCTGGCGGGCCACGACACGCTCGCGGTGATGCCGACCGGAGCCGGCAAATCGTTGTGCTACCAGCTGCCGGCGTTGCTGATGCCTGGAATCACGATCGTCGTTTCGCCGCTGATCGCGCTGATGCAGGATCAGGCGGACAAGCTCGACGACGCAGGGGTCGACGTCGCGCAGGTCAACAGCACGCTGAGCCGCAGCGAGGAGCAGCAAGCGCTCGAGGACATCGACGTCGAACGCAGCGAGATCGTCTTCACGACGCCCGAGCGTCTCGGCAGCGCCGAGTTCCTCGAGCGGATCGCGGGGCACGTGATCGATCTGCTGGTGATCGACGAGGCGCACTGCGTGTCGCAGTGGGGCCACGATTTCCGGCCAGCGTACCTCGAGCTGGGCGCGGCGATCGCCAAGCTCGGACATCCGCCGGTGCTTGCGCTCACGGCGACGGCGACCAATCCGGTGATCGCGGACATCCGCGAGCAACTCGGCCTGGCAGCGATGCGAGTGATCGATACCGGCATGTATCGGCCGAACCTGCGGTACCGCGTCGTCCAGGTCGTCAACGACGACGAGAAGCGGCAGGCGCTCGCCGATGTCCTGGGCGAGCACGGCGGCGCATCGATCGTCTATGCGGCGACCGTCAAGGCGGTCGAAGCGCTGCACGCGCGCCTGGACGGCGCCGGGCTGCCCGCCGCGAGGTATCACGGGCGGATGCCGGCAGGCGAGCGGCGCCGCGCGCAGGACGCTTTCATGCAGGGCCGGTTGCGGCTGATGATCGCGACGAACGCGTTCGGCATGGGCATCGACAAGCCGGACATCCGCCAGGTCGTGCATTACCAGATGCCGGCGAGCCTGCTCGCCTACTACCAGGAGTCGGGCCGGGCCGGACGCGACGGCAAACCGGCCGACTGCGTGCTGCTGTACGACGCGGCGGATCGGCGGATCCAGCAGTACCTGATCGGACGGCGCCAGCCGTCGGTTCCCGACCTGTCGCGGCTCTGCCAGGCGTTGCAGTCGCTCGCACGCGCTTCAGACGAAGGCGCGGGCATCGACCCGCTGCAGCAGGCGCTGCCGAGCTGGTCTGCGAATCGGGTGCGCATCGGGCTGCGTCTGCTGCGCGACGCGGGGTTGGCCGAGCCGCTGGCGGGGTCTTTGTGGCGTCCAAGGGACGGCGAATCTGCGCCCGGCGCCGCATTGGAGCGCGCGATAACGCGGCACGAGCAAAAGACGCGGCGCGACCGCGAGGCGCTGGAACGGCTGACGTTCTACGCACAAACGGGGTTTTGCCGCTGGAAGGTGCTGCTGGAGTCGTTCGGCGAACGGCTCGACCGGGAGTGCTGCGGTCATTGCGACAATTGCCGGAATCCGCCGCAGATCCACGTGGATGCGGCCACCGCGCCGCGGCCGGCGCGCCCGCAGGCGACGGTACCGCTGGTCACCGCGCAACCGGCGGTGCGCCTGCGGCGCACGCGAGCTGGCGAGCGCGTCGCTGCGTTCGTCGCCGGCGACCGGGTTCGAGCGCGCAAGTACGGTCTCGGCGAGGTCGTGTCGGCCAGCGCCACCGAGGTGGCCGTCGTGTTCGCCGACGGCGTGACTCGCCGCTTCCTGCCCAGCGCGGTCCGCCGCCAGGCGTGAAGACGCGCAGCCGGATGCTGCGCCGCAGCATCCGGCTGTAAGCGAGCCGTAAGCGACCGCGATTATGTTGCGTACGCCCTCAGCGGGCGTACGCTCGCGCAGCGGCACTTTCGCAGAGGAGGCAAACGATGGCATCCGCGCAGATCGAATCGGTCCTGACCGAGGCCCGGCTGTTCCCCCCGCCTGACCAGTTCGTTCGTCGCGCCGCGATCGCCGGAATCGAGCAATACCAGGCGCTGTGCGCCGAGGCAGAGCGCGATCATGCCGGGTTCTGGGCGCGTCTCGCCCGCGAGCATCTGCTGTGGCACAAGCCGTTCAGCCGTTCGCTGAACGAGGAGAAGCCGCCGTTCTTCAAGTGGTTCGAGGACGGCGAGCTCAACGTTTCCCACAACTGCCTGGATCGGCACATCGGTACGGCGGTCGAGAACAAGACCGCCATCGTGTTCGAGGCCGACGACGGGCAGGTCACCCGGATCACGTACAAGGAACTGCTCGCTCGCGTCTGCCGCTTCGCGAACGCGCTGAAGTCGTTGGGCTTCCGCAAGGGCGAGCGCGCAATCATCTACATGCCGATGGCGATCGAGACGATCGTTGCGATGCAGGCGTGTGCGCGGCTGGGCATCACGCATTCGGTCGTGTTCGGCGGCTTCTCGGCGAAATCGCTGCAGGAGCGGATCGTCGACGTCGGCGCGACGCTGGTGATCACAGCCGACGAGCAGATGCGCGGCGGCAAGGCGCTGCCGCTGAAGCCTGCGGTCGAGGAGGCATTCGCGCTGGGCGGCTGCGATGCGGTGCGCAAGGTGATCGTCTACCGGCGCACCGGCGGCAAGGTCGCGTGGAACGCCGCGCGCGACGTCTGGATGCACGAGATCGAGCAGGGCCAGTCGGACCAGTGCGAACCGGAGTGGATCGATTCGGAGCATCCGCTGTTCGTGCTGTACACATCCGGATCGACCGGCAAGCCCAAGGGCGTCCAGCACTCATCGGCAGGTTATCTGCTGCAGGCGATGCTGACGATGAAGTGGGTGTTCGACATCCGCGGCGACGACGTGTTCTGGTGCACGGCCGACGTCGGCTGGGTCACCGGCCACACCTACGTCTGTTATGGGCCCACTGCGGTGGGCGCGACCCAGATCATCTTCGAGGGGGTTCCGACCTACCCGAACCCCGGCCGCTTCTGGGAAATGATCGCGCGCCATCGCTGCACGGTGTTCTATACCGCGCCGACTGCGATCCGCTCGCTGGTCAAGGCGGGCGAGTCGTCGCCCGCGCACCATCCGACCAAATACGACCTGTCGTCGCTGCGGCTGCTCGGCACGGTCGGCGAGCCGATCAACCCAGAAGCCTGGATGTGGTACTACAAGAACGTCGGGGGCGAACGCTGCCCGATCGTCGACACCTGGTGGCAGACGGAGACGGGCGGCCATATGATCACGCCGCTGCCGGGTGTGCATGCGCTGAAGCCGGGCTCGTGCACGATGCCGCTGCCGGGCGTGGCGGCAGCGATCGTCGACGAGACCGGCGCCGACGTCGGTCGCGGCAAGGGCGGATTCCTGGTGATCAAGAAGCCGTGGCCGTCGATGATCCGCACGATCTGGGGCGACCCGGACCGCTTCCGCAAGTCGTACTACCCGGACGACTTCAAGGGCAGGTACTACCTCGCCGGGGACGGCGCGACGATC
>DATLGW010000867.1:0-2613 GCA_035540315.1 Burkholderiaceae bacterium
AGATCTCGCGGATCGTTGCGCGCGCGGCCTCCGAGTAAGGCGACAGCCGCGGGTAGCCGGGCACGCCGCCGCTCGCGTGCTCGACCCGATGCGCGGCAACCGGATGTCCCGGCGGCAGCTCGAATGCCATCAGCGGCATCCACGCGTACACCTCGACGTTCGCGCGCGTGCGCAACTGCCATGCCGCCCGCGCGAACAGGTCGGCGCGCATCGGCAGGTGGCGGTTCGGGAAGTACAGCGCATCGGCCGCGCCGTTGCCGTCCGGGTCGGCGAACGCCTGCAGGAACACGGTGCCGGCCTGCGACGACTTGATCCGCTCGACCAGCCGGTCGAGGTTGCGCTCCTGCTGCGCCGGATCCGGGTCGTACGCGTAGTCGAGGTCGATGTGGATCGGCCGCAGCATCGCCGGCGTGCGGTCCCAGTCGCGGATCATCGATGCGAACTGGCCGATGTTCGGGTTGAACTCGACGTACTTGCGCCGGATCCGCGACAGGTGCTGCGACACGTCGTTGGGGCCGCCGTCGAGCGTCTGCGCGACCGGCATGCCGAGCGACGCCGCGATCCGCACCAGCTCGCCGTTGTAGCTGCCGTACGGCCAGACCATCACCCGCGGGCGTCGCCCGGCGTTGCGCTCGATCAGCTCCGAGTTTCGCCGCAGGTCCTCGTGCACGCGGCCGCGCCACTGCTGCGGCGTTTCGTAGCGGCCGGTCGCCGAATCCCAGATCCGCGCGGTCAGCGCCGGCATCAGGTTGCCCTGCGGATTCGCGACGACGCCGTGGTGCGCGTCGTACGAATGCGATGCGAGCTCGACCAGACCCGAGTCGGCCATCTCCCGGATCTGGTCCCAGTCGAGAAACCGCTCGCGGGGCACCGGCTTTCCGTCGTAGATCACCGTCGATCCCGGCGGCGCATCGAGCCATGCGCCCACCAGCGCGACCGTCGCCTTGTAGCCGAACGCCTTCAGCAGCGGGAACACCTGCGTGTAGAACGAGCGATAGCCGTCGTCGAACGTCAGCAGCACCGCCTTCGGCGGCAGCGGCCGCTCGCCGCGCTGCGCCGCGATCAGCTCGTCGATGCCGACGACGGTGTAGCCGTTCGCGCGCAGCCAGTCGAACTGCTGCGCGAGCGCCGCAGTCTCGACCGTGTCGCGCTCGGGCGAATCGCGCAGCGACGGCGCGACGTCGTGATACGACAGCGCGACGAAATGCCCCGCCGGCAGCGCGATCGGGGCGATCGGCGGGGCCGGCTGCGCGCGCGCGTCGGCCGGACCGATCATGCCGGCAGCGGCCGCGACCGCAACCGCGATCGCGCCGCCGACTCGGCAAAAGGCGTCTCGCAGCGTTCGCATCGTCAGAACCTGCGCAACACCGACAGCGTCGCCTGGTGGTACGTGCCGTATTCGCCGTCGTAAGCGCGGCGCGTCAGCAGGTAGCCGAGCCGGATGTCGGTCCAGGTGTCGGGGCGCCAGCGCAGCCCGTAGCGCAGCGCGCCGATCGACGTCGTGCGAAAACCGCTCTGGTCGAACGCGCCGACCGTGACACCGAGCTCGTGCCACAGCCAGCGATCGAGCAGCCGCCAGCCGGCGTGCTCGTACAGCAGCTCGGCGCTGCCCGTCAGGCCCCGCCGCGGGTTGAAATACGGCGCGGCATCGATCGTGTTCGTCATCGAATGCAGCAGGGCGTTGACCGACAGCCGCGCGTCGGTCCATTCGCGCAGCCGCTCGCTCCATGCGGCCGACACCTCGTTGCGCCGGTTGCCGTCGGAGAACGCCTGGCGCCGCGCATCCAGCGACAGCAGCCGGCCTTCGTCGCGGCGCCAGCTCGCACCGATGCTGGCCTGGCGCGCATGGATTCCGGCGGCGATCGCCTGCAGCGGCACGTCGCGCGCGGCCGATGCCGCGCCGGCGCGGACCCGCCAGTGGTCGTCGACGCTCCACTCGACGCTCGCCGCGACGCCGGTGCGATCGGCATAGCGGTAACGCTGCGCAGCCAGCTGCGCCGACACGTCGCGCGCGAGCCACTGCAGCCCGACCATCGGCCACCGGTCGGAGACCTGTCCGCCGCCGTCGAGCCGCCCTTCGAGCCAGTCGATGCCGGCGGTCAAGCGCCAGTGATCGCTCACCAACGGCGTCGCCGCCCGCAGCCCGGTCAGCGTCTGCCGCGCGCGGAAGTCCTGCCGGTGCTCGGCGGCGGCGGCCACCGACGCGGCGGTCGCGAGCCGGTACTTCAGCCGCGCATCGACCGCCCCCGGGTGCGCCGGATCGACCTGCTCGGCGTGCTCGAGCGCGTTGCGGGCACCGGCGATGTCGCCGGTGGCGGTGCGGGCGGCGGCCAGCCCGGCGTGGGCGTCGGCATTGGCCGGATCGACCGCCAGCACGTACTCGAACTGCTGTTGCGCGCTGCGCGGCAGCCCGCGCCACTCCGCCAGCCATGCGGCCGCGTTGTGCACGCCGCTGTCGTAGGGCTCGGAACGCACCAGCGCGTCGAGCAGCCGGTGCGCCTCGGCGTACTGCTCGGCGTACGCGCGCGCCTGCGCCTGCGCGGTCGCCGCGATCCGGTGGTCGATGTTCTCGCGCGCCAGCCGGGGGCTCCACGCATCCTTGAGCTGCGGGGT
>DATLGW010000868.1:0-1669 GCA_035540315.1 Burkholderiaceae bacterium
GGCCCCAGCGGCGCGCGCGCGCTGCCGTCCGCGAGCATCACGGTCGGCGGCGGCTGCGCCGCGAACGCTGGCGCCGCGGCCGCCGGCTCGAGCGCCTCGAACACCAGCGTCGGCGACATCGAGCTTCGCGGCCGCTTCCCCGGTTGCACCCGGTTCGCGCCGGATTCCGCCAGCGCGTCGCGGCCGAAGCTGAAGTCGGTCAACTGGTTGTTCAGCAGGAAGCCGCGCACCATCATTCGCGCGCCGAACGCGCTCTCGATCGACGACGTCAGCGCGACCGCATTGCCGTCGGCATCGACGATCGACAGGTGCGACGTCGACGGCCGCGCCGGCTCCGGCGGCTCGACCGTCTGCGCCGGATTGGAACCGAGCCTGCCGGGCGCGACGCGGCCCGCAGCCGTCGGACCGATCGACGTCGCGCGCCGCTGCAGGTACGACGGCGACAGCAGTTGCGGCGGCACCTCGGTGAATTGCGGATCGCCGACATGGTGCGCGCGGTCGGCGAACGCGAGTCGCGACGCCTCGAGGAACGCGTGCACTCCGCGCTCGCGCAAGCGGCCGAACGGATCGGCGAGACCGCCGAAGCGCAGGTGCTCGAGCATGCCCAGGATCTGGGCGATCGCGATCGCCCCTGACGACGGCGGCGGCATCCCGCATACGACATGGTCGCGAAATACATGGCACAGCGGCTCGCGAACGATCGCCCGATATCCGGCGAGGTCGGCCTCGGTCATCCGGCCCGGGTTGCGAGGATGGCCGCGGACTCGCGCGACGATGTCCCGCGCGATCGGGCCGTGGTGCAGCGCATCGGCGCCCTCGAGCGCCAGCGCGGTCATCGTGTCGGCCAGCAGCGGATTGCGCAGCCGATGACCGATCGGATGGGGCCGCCCGTCGCGATCGAAGAAATACGCGGCTGCCTCGGGATCCCGGACGAGGAAACGCTCGGCCGCAAGCAGCGCATGCAGCCTCGGGCTGACCTCGAAGCCGTCGCGCGCCAGCGCGATCGCCGGCTCGAACAGCACCCGCCACGGGAGTCGCCCGTGCTCGCGGTGCGCGCGCTCGAGCATCCGGACGAGCCCGGGAACGCCGACCGAGCGGCCGCCGACGACAACGTTCTCGAAGCGCAGCGGCTCGCCCGGGGGCGGATCGAACAGCGTGGCATCGGCGGCCGCAGGCGCGGTCTCGCGTCCGTCGTAGGCCTGCACCCGCCGCTCGCGCGCGGCGTAATGCATCAGGAAGCCGCCGCCGCCGATGCCGGACGATTGCGGCTCCACCAGCGTCAGCACCATCTGCGCGGCGACCGCTGCGTCGATCGCCGCGCCGCCGCGATCCAGCATCGACATCGCTGCGCGCGTCGCATGCCCGTTCGCGGTCACGGCCAGCGACTCCGTCGACTCGATCGGCGCCGGCGTCTGCGCCGGGGACCGCACCGTCGGCGCAGCCGGCTCGGGCTCGTGCCCCCACCGCGCAGCCGCTGGCGGCGTCGCCGGCTCGGGCTCGCGCGGCGTCTGCGCGCGCGCCGGCGCCGCGGCGGTGGCGGCAGCCACCGCGCAGGCGAGCAGCCAGCGCGCCAACGGTGAACGGAGCGGCATTCGCTTCGGACGTGAGGATGCGGCGTGATCGGCCGTCGGCAGCGGCCACCACTGCCATCGACACAGCCGGATAATAT
>DATLGW010000869.1:0-1943 GCA_035540315.1 Burkholderiaceae bacterium
GGAATATATCAAACGGGTCCAGGCCGATCCGGCCGACCCCGCGCAGTTCGAGCTGGATGAAAAACGCCGTCGTCTGCTGCGCCTGCGCGGTCGTGAATCGCTGCCCGACCACGCGCAGCGTCCAGCAGCAGGCATCGTACTCGAAACCCAGCACCGACTCGATGATGCCGGGACTGACCCGCCGCACCGACCCGAGCGCCGGGTCGAACTGCTGCTGCAGGAAGGAGTAGTTGATCCGGCCGAGCGCGCTCCAGCGGCCGCCGATCGGCC
This sequence comes from Burkholderiaceae bacterium, assembly GCA_035540315.1. GTDB lineage: Bacteria > Pseudomonadota > Gammaproteobacteria > Burkholderiales > Burkholderiaceae_E > DATLGW01. The sequence continues at coordinate 271 of DATLGW010000869.1, forward strand.
AGCGCCACGACGTGTCGAACTGCGCGAACTCCTGGCGCTGATAGCGGATCCCGGCGTTGAACAGCCGGCGCTCCGCGGGCCAGTAGCGCCACACGAAGCTGAACCTGGGCACGCGCTGGTCGCGCAGCGCCCACTGCAGTCCGGTGTCGAAGCCGTGGCCACGCCCGAGATCGCCCGAAGCGGCGAGCAGCAGATCGGAGCGCGAGTCGGTGCGCGCAGGCACGCCAGGAATCGTCACCCGCTGCGGCGAAAAGTGCAGCCGCTGCGCGACCGCGAACCGCAGCAGCTCGCCGCCGGTCTCGGGTTCGATCAGGCGCGAGACGACCGCCGGCGTCAGCTGGTTGACGTCGGCGATGCGATCGCCGCCGGTGAACAGGTTCTCCGAGAAGATCTGCGCGAAATTGAAATCGGTCGGCGCCGCATCGAAGATCGGAATCTGGATCTGGTCCCGAAACGGCGTGCGCACGTAGAACAGGCGAGGTTCCAGGGTCTGGATCATGCCGCGGCCGAGCACGTTGACGTCGCGCTCCATGATCAGGCCGCTGTCGATCGAGTAGGTCGGCACGACCCGCTGCAGCGACGTCGGCCGCCCCAGGTTGTCGTCGAGCTGATAGCTGGTCGCGTGCAGCGACACGCGCGGCGTCAGGAACCAGCCGGCGCCCCGGATCGGATAGCTGATCGCGGGGTTCGCGATCAGCCGCCAGCCTTCGGGAGAGCGGATCAGCGGCCGCTCGAAGCGGTTGATGTCGACCGTCATCGCCAAGTCGATTCCGCGCAGGTCGCGCTGCGTGTTCGCGATCTGCAGTTGCGGCACGCGGTGGTAAGGCGGCGCGCCGCGGGCTTCCAGGATGTTCTGGTAAGTCAGCACCCGGGTCAGCAGCGTCCACTCGCCGAAGCCGCGATACGCGACCAGCTCGCGCGGCAGCGACCGCTGCGACGCATCGACGATGTTGCGCGACCAATCGATGAAGTAGCGATCGTCGGAGACGCCGCGCAGCGTCCATCCGCCGTACCAGCCGTACAGGTTCGCGAACGTGTGGGTCGCGTCGTAGCGATAGCGCGTGGTGCCGGTCGCTTGGTCGCGCGGCAGGAACTCGCCGATCACGCGTCCCGAGTAGTTCGGCTCGAGATAGCGGTATTCGCCGCCCAGCTGCAGGCCGCGGCGCGTGCTGGCGACCGGGAACAGCGTCAGATCGCGATTCGGCGCGATGTTCCAGTAGTACGGCACCCGCGCTTCGATCCCGGTGCGCGAGTTCACCGACAGCGACGGGGTGAGGAACCCGCTGCGACGCTCGTCGCCGAGCGAGAACATCAGCCACGGCGACGCGAGAATCGGATAACCCATGAACACCAGCCGCCCCCAGCGCCCGGTCGCGACGCCGTCGTCGGGGTCGAGCATCAGCGACTGCGCCTGGATGAACCAGTCGGGATCGTCCGGCTCGCACGTGGTGTAGGTCCCGTTCGTCAGCGTCATCCGGTTCGCGCCGAGCAGCTCGATCCGATCGGCGCTTCCGACGCCGCCCTGCAGCGGCAACGCGAAGCGCGGCGACACGAATTCGCCCTGCGAGACGTCGAAGCGGTAGCGCAGCTCGGGTCCGGTGACGATCTGGCCCTGGCGCGCGATCCGCACGTTGCCCGCCGCGATCACCTCGTCGTCGGTCTCGTAGTAGGTG
>DATLGW010000870.1:0-4169 GCA_035540315.1 Burkholderiaceae bacterium
CGATAGTACGAGTAGATGAAATCGCCGATGAACAACTGCCCGCGAAGCGCCGGCGGGATCGCGAACGGCAGGCCGGTCGTGCCCCAGATCAGCCGCAGGCTCTGCTCGGCCGTCATCGCCAGGCCGAACGTGAACAGCAGCGACAGCATCGGATCCTCGCGGTAAAGGCGGCTGAGGAACAGCCGCTCGATCGCGACGCCGACCAGCGCGACGCCGATCGGCGAGATCACGACCGCTGCGCCGAACCCGGCGCGGCGCTGGATCTCGTACGCGAAATACGCGCCGAGCGCATAGAACGCGCCGTGCGCGAGATTGACGACGCCGCCGAGGCTGAAGATCAGCGACAGCCCGAGCGCGAGGACGATGTAGTAAGACCCGACCAGCAGCCCGTTGAGGATCTGCTCGATGACGAGCGGAGCTTGTTCGATCAGGATTGCCAGCACGTCGATGAGGGCGGGCTGAACGCGGCTGCGCCGGAAGCGGCAGGGGGCCGAACGCGCAAGGTCGACGACCCCTGCGCGTCCGGCGCCTCAGCGGCAGCGCGCTGCCGCCGCCGTCAGGCCATCGAGCACGGATTTTCCTCGCGGGTCGGCTGGATCAGCTCGAGCGATTCGCCCTTGTCCGGGACTGCGCGAACGATCTCGAAGATGTCCCACTTGTCCTTCATCTTCGCCTTGTCCTTGACGACGACCACGTACATCTCCTGCAGCAGCTGGTGGTCCCACGCGCGAAAGACGCCCGGGCGCGCCTTCAGGATGTCGAAGCTCGCGCCTTTTTCGAGATGTTCGACGATCTTGCCGGCGTCGGTCGATTTCGTCTCGGCGATCGCTTGCGCCATGATCTTCACGCCGACGTAGTCGCCCCACGCCTGGTTGTCCGGAGGCATTCCGAAGCGTTCCGAGAAGCGCTTGGTGAACGCTTGCGACGCGGGCAGGTCCAGCCCGTGGTACCACAGGCTCTGCCAATGTCCCGAGATCGAGTCGATGCCGGCGGCCCAGAACGGGATCGTGTCCATCACGCCCCCGGCGATCGGGAACGGCAGGTTGTACTCCTTGTACTGCTTCAGGAACGTCGTCTGGTCGACGCCGGCGAGATTGATGTAGACGAAGTTGGGCTTGGCCTGCCGGATCTTCAGGATGTACGCGCTGTAGTCCTGCGTGTTCGTCGGCACCATGTCGTTGTTGATCAGCTCGCCGCCGTTCTCCTTCAGGAACTTCGACGACACGCGGAACAGGTCGTGGCCGAACGCGTAATCGGCGGTGAGCATGTACCACTTCGCGCCCTTGATCTTGTTCTCGGCTCTCTGCCAGCTCCCGATCGTCTTCGTGTACATCGTGTTGCAACCCTCGATGTGGAACATCAGCCGGTTGCAGTTCTGGCCGCGCAGCGCGTCGGAGTTCGCGCCGGTGTTGAAGAACGGCGCGCTCTTGTAGCGCGCGACCTGCTCGGCGATCGCAAGCGCGGACGCGGAGTTGATCTCGCCGATGATCGCGAGCACCTTGTCGCGCTCGATCAGCTTCTGCGCTTTCGTGACCGCGGTCTGCGGATTGACGCTGTCCTCGGCGACCAGCTCGAGCTTGCGGCCCAGCACTCCGCCGGCGGCGTTCACCTCGTCGACGGCCAACGTCGCGGCCCGAAAACCGTATTCGCCCAGCTGCCCGAGAAAGCCGGTGCGCGGCGTCAGGTGCGCCAGCTTGATCGAGTCCGACTGCGCCCGCACGATGGCCGGAAAGGCGAGCGGCGCTGCAGCGCCGGCGCCGGCGAGCGCGGCCGCGCGCTTGAGGATCTCGCGGCGCACCGGGCGCGGTTGCTTCGGGTCCGCGGGCGCGCGAACGTCGGCCCGCTTGCGGGATTGCTGATCCATCCGATCTCCTCCTCGTGGTGTCCCCGTCGGCGCGGGTTGTCGTCCGGCCGCCGGCGCAGGCGGCGCCGCAGCGGTGGATTCGATCGGAAGGTACGCTGCGGCCGGCGCGCAGTCAACGCGCGCGCGGCGCGCGCAGAACTCACCACCAGCCGCCGGAGCGGCGGGCGGGCAGCTGCGAGCCGAGCGGATCGGCGGCCGGCACTGCGTCGGCCAGCCGGTTCAGGTCGGCCTCCAGCCGACGCAGCCAGGTCTGCGCGAAGTGCCGCGACAGCGGATCGAGCCGGCTGTGGGCGACCAATGCGCGCAGCGGCGCGACCCCGTGCACCCGCGCCCATGCCTCGACCTGGTCGGGACTGTTGAATCGCGCCTGTTCGGCGCCGTCGGTGCGCGAGCCGTCCGATGCGGGGGATAACACCGCGCGGGTGCTGGTGAAGCGCGTCATCGTCGAACGTTCCTCGCGCCGCAATTGGCGCAGCAAACGCCGATGTTAGGAATCGGTCGATGCAGCGCCAATCCGTAACCGCCGCAGCGTGCGGCCGCGCGACGGATCGGGAACTACGTAGGCGACAGCGCGCGCCGCTCGAGATGCCTCGGCCAGGGATGCCGGGGCGCGGCGCGCCGATCGCCGTGCAGCGCGATCGCGGTCAGGTGCTTCGATTCGACCGGCTTCGCGATGAACACGCTGCAGCCGGCCGCCAGCGCCTCGCGCCGGTTCTCCTCGCCGATGTGTGCCGTCATCACCGCGATCACCACGTTTTGCAGCTCCGGACGTTCGCGGATCCGCCGCGCGACCTCGAGGCCGCTCGGTTCGCCGCGCAATTCCAGATCGAGCAGGATCACGTCGGGCCGGAACACCAGCGCCTCGGCGACCACGTTGGCACCGCTGTTGAACTCGAGCACCTCGCAGCCCGCGTCGCGCAGCAGCACCGCGATCGAGAACGTAACGTCGGCCCAGTCGTCGACGACGATCACGCGCCGCTTCTCGGTTGAAATCATGCGTTCGAATCTCCGGCTTCCCCGCGAACTGCGCCGGCGCCGGCCTCTGGCGGGGACGCTTTCTGCAGCATCAGGCATTTTCGGCGAGGTGGGCGGCGAGGGCAACCTGCCTCGGCCGGTGCAAGGGAAAAGGCTCGCGGGCGGGCAGCGGCAATTCCGTGCCGTCGGTACGGTCGACCGTCGCGCCTGCGCCGCGAAAGCCGATCGGCAAGCGGGCGCTCGGCCTTAAAGTGAATCGGCGGCTTTGCGATGCAGTGCGTTGATTCGCCACGGGACCGGGCCGAACGCAGGCCGCCAGGCCGCCACGGCGGGCGGCTCGCGGCCCGGCGTGACATCTTGAGCAGCCGGCGGCGCGTCAATAAGCTAGGCTCGAATCCTGGGGACGATCATGGCCGCGCATTCGATTGCATCGTTGACGATTTCGTTCGGGCTGGTGTCGATACCGGTGAAGATGTACTCGGCGACGCAGTCGTCCGGCGGCATCCGCTTCAACCTGATCCACGAGAACTGCGGATCGCGGCTGCGACAGCAGTACGTGTGCATCAAGGAAGACGTCGTCGTACCGCGTGACGAGATGGTCAAGGGCTATGAATTCGCGACCGATCAGTACGTCGTTTTCACGAAGGAGGAGCTCAAGGCGCTCGAGGAGGCCGGCACGGGCGCTGCCGAGATCTGCGAATTCCTGCCGTTGGCGGCGATCGATCCGGTTTTCTACGATCGCGCGTATTACCTCGGGCCCGACAAAGGCGGCGCCAAGCCGTACACGCTGCTGCGCGACGCGCTCGAGCGCAGCGGCAAGGGCGCTCTGGGCCGCTATGCCGCGCGTGGCAAGCAGTACCTGGTGCTGATACGCCCGATGGCCGGCGGGCTCGCGATGCAGCAGTTGCTGTACGCCGAGGACGTTCGATCGATCGACGAGCTGAACATCCCGACGAGCAAGGTGTCCGATGCGGAGCTGAAGCTGGCACTGCAGCTGATCGAGCAGCTGACCAGCGACGAATTCCATCCCGAGAACTACAAGGACGAGGTGCGGCAGCGAATCGAGGAGGCCGTCCAGCGCAAGGTCGAAGGCCAGGAAGTGACGATCACCGAGAAGCCGGTCGAAGGCGGCGGGCAGATCATCGACCTGATGGAAGCGCTGCGCGCGAGCTTGCAGCGACGGGAAGCCCCGGACGCGCAGCCCGAGCCGGCGGCGCGCAAGCCGGCGCGGCGCGCGCAATCGACCGGGACGCGGGCAGCCAAAGGCGCCAAGGCCGCGCGCAAGTAGCACTTCCTGCGCAGCACCCGTGACGTCGTACCGGATCCGCGA
>DATLGW010000871.1:0-8915 GCA_035540315.1 Burkholderiaceae bacterium
GTCCCACTGCACGCGCAGCCGCTCGCCGAGCCGCAACTGCTCGATCGCCAGGTACTCCTTGCAGGTGACGACCTCGTCGTCCAGCGCCACCAGCTCGCGAGCGTCGCGCATGAAAACGCGAAACAGATCGGCGAGGTTCTCGAGCGTCGCCTCGGCGCGTCGCGGATCGCGCCGCATCAGCGCCAGCACCGTGTTCAGACTGTTGAACAGGAAATGCGGTCGGATCCGGGCCTGCAGCGCCTGCAGCCGGGCCTCGGAGAACGACGGCGAGAACGCCCGCGCTCGCAAATGGAAGTACTCGACGAACAGGTACGCGACTGCGGCGGCCACCAGCGCGCGGCTGGCGACCCAGTACGCAAGCGCGGCGCCGAACAGATCCGGCTCGACGAACGGCTGCACCGCGAGCGACACGCCGAGCGTCAGCGCGGCGGGCACTCCGATCGCCGCGACCCACTGCAGCGCGAACGCCTTGTCGTTGACCAGCCGGCGTGCGGCGCACAGCGCGACCAGCGATGCGAGCACGGCGGGCACCAGGATCGTCGCCGCATGCAGAAAGCGCCAACCGGCGTCGACGGCACCGCGCGACAGCGCGATCGACAGGATCAGCGCCGCCGCGATCAGCGGCACCAGCGTGCGCAGCGCGATGCCGAAATTGCAGAAGTCCGGAATCACCGGCGCCTGAGCGCCTTCGGTCTGCCGGCGCTGCAGCGTAGACTTGTCGGCTTCCGTCGTTATCTGGGCCTCCGCCATCGGCGGCGCATTATGACAGATCAGTTCAGCAACAAGGCCGGCGCGTGGTCGGCCCGCTTCTCCGAGCCGGTCAGCGAGCGCGTGAAGCGGTATACCGCATCGGTCGAATTCGATCGCCGGCTGGCGCGCTTCGACATCCAGGGATCGCTGGCGCACGCCGAGATGCTCGCCGCGGTCGGCGTGCTGTCGGACGACGATCTGGCTGCGATCCGCCGCGGCATGAACGCAGTGCTGGCCGAGATCGACTCCGGCCGCTTCGTATGGTCGATCGACCTCGAGGACGTGCACCTGAACGTCGAGAAGCGGCTGACCGAGCTCGTCGGCGATGCCGGCAAGCGGCTGCACACCGCACGCTCGCGCAACGACCAGGTCGCGACTGCGGTGCGGCTGTACCTGCGCGACGCGATCGACGGGATCCGCGAGCTGCTGCGCGCGCTGCAACTGGCGCTCGCCGACCTGGCCGAGCAGCATGCGGACACGATCTTGCCGGGCTTCACGCATCTTCAGGTCGCGCAGCCGGTCACGTTCGGCCACCACCTGATGGCCTACGTCGAGATGTTCGCGCGCGACGACGAGCGGATGGCCGACTGCCGGCGCCGGGTCAACCGGCTGCCATTGGGCGCCGCCGCGCTCGCGGGCACCGGTTATCCGATCGATCGCGAGCAGGTCGCGCGCACGCTCGGATTCGACGCGGTCGCCGCGAACTCGCTCGACGCCGTGTCGGACCGCGATTTCGCGATCGAGTTCTGCGCCGCAGCCGCGCTGGCGATGACGCACGTGTCGCGGCTGTCCGAGGAGCTCGTATTGTGGATGAACCCGCGCTTCGGGTTCATCGATCTGGCCGACCGGTTCTGCACCGGCAGCTCGATCATGCCGCAGAAGAAGAATCCCGACGTGCCCGAACTCGCGCGCGGCAAGACCGGCCGCGTGACCGGCGACCTGGTCGCGCTGCTGACGCTGATGAAAGGGCAGCCGCTGGCGTACAACAAGGACAACCAGGAGGACAAGGAGCCGCTGTTCGATGCGGTCGACACGCTGACCCAGACGCTGGCGATCTTCGTCGACCTCGTCGGCGGCATCCGCGTCGATGCCGCGCGGATGCGCCAGGCGGCGGCCGAGGGATTTTCGACGGCGACCGATCTGGCGGACTATCTGGTGCGAAAGGGACTGCCGTTTCGCGACGCCCATGAAGCAGTCGCCGCCGCGGTGAAATCAGCAATCGAACGCGGCTGCGAGCTTGCGGATTTCACCGTTGACGAGTTGCGCGCGTTCTCGCCGCTGGTGGCCGACGACGTGCACCAGGCGCTGACGCTCGAAGGATCGGTCGCGTCGCGAGCGCATGTCGGCGGCACTGCGCCCGGGCAGGTCCGGCATGCGGTTGCCGCCGCACGGCGACGCCTGGCCGATCAAGAATCGACGCAAATGGCATCCGAACGACAGTTGCGTTCGCGCGACAAGCGGCCCTAGAATCCGCCCACCGCAAAGCGCCCGGAGCGACCGCCCCGGCGGTCAACGCAATTCGGATGCGCCGGTCGCAGCTTGCGTTGTCATATTTCGAAACCGGGACTCACCAAAGGAGACACTGATGGAACGTCGTTCCTTCCTGACGAAAGCAGGTGCGGGGGCTGCCACCGGCGGCGTGATCCTGGGCGCCCCGGCAATCGTTCGCGCCCAGTCGAACGTCCGCTGGCGGATGGTCTCGAGCTTTCCGAAAAGCCTCGACACGCTGTTCGGCGGAGCCGAGGTGATCGCGAAGCGGGTCGCTGCAGTCACCGGTGGACGCTTCCAGATCAGCACCCATGCGGCCGGCGAGATCGTGCCGGCCCTGCAGGTGCTCGATGCAGTTCAAAACGGCACCGTCGAATGCGGGCACACCGCGCCGTATTATTACTTCGGCAAGGACCCGACCTGGGCGTTCGGCACCGCGGTGCCGTTCGGGCTGAACTACCGGCAATACAACGCATGGTGGTATCACGCCGGCGGCGAGAAGGTGTACAACGAATTCACGATGAAGAACGGCGTCCGCTCGATCATGGCCGGCAACACCGGCGCGCAGATGGGCGGCTGGTTCCGGCGCGAGATCAACACCGTCGACGACTGGAAGGGTCTGAAGTTCCGCGTCGGCGGCTTCGCCGGCGTGGTGCTCGCGAAGCTGGGGATCGTCCCGCAGCAGATCGCCGGCGGCGAGATCTATTCAGCGCTCGAAAAAGGCACGATCGATGCCGCTGAATGGGTCGGTCCGTACGACGACGAGAAGCTCGGTTTCCACAAGGTCGCGAAGTTCTACTACACGCCGGGTTGGTGGGAAGTCGCGCCATCGCTGCACCTGCAGGTGAACCCGAAGGCGTGGGATGCGCTGCCGTCGGAGTTCAAGGCCGTACTCGAAGGCGCGTGTTTCGAGGCGAACGCCGACATGATGGCCAAGTACGACGCGTGGAACTATGCGGCGCTGCGCCGGCTGCTCGCCGGCGGCACGCAGCTGCGCGCGTTCAGCCGTCCGGTGATGGATGCCTGCTTCAAGGCGGCGCAGGAGGTCTACGCAGAGACGAATGCGAAGAACCCCGAGTTCAAGAAAGTCCACGACCACTACTTCGGCTTCCAGACCGAGCAGATCGCGTGGTTCGGCGTGGTCGAGAACCGCCTCGACCAGTACCTGGCGTCGGTGAAGCGCAGCTGACGCACGCGCAGCGACCTGGAAATCCCGGAGCGAGGCCGGCGCGGCCGGCTTCGCCCGCAGGGGTCGGTCCCGGCGCTCTGGCCCCTCCACCGCGTTGCCGGGTCTAGGTACCCCGCCTAGAATGCGTCGGCGCTGCACGATCGCGCGGCGCGGCCCCGTGCCGCGCCGGATGCCGCAGAGCCTCGCTCTCCGTGGGAGGTGTGTCGTTCCGTGAACGCCCTGCTGAAGCTCTGCCGCGTCATCGATGCGGTCAACCAGCGGATCGGCTACGCGATGCTGTGGCTGGTGCTTGCGGCCACGCTGATCAGCGCGATCAATGCCGCAGTGCGCAAGGCGTTCAGCTACAGCTCCAACGCATATCTCGAGATCCAGTGGTACCTGTTCGCCGCAGTCTTCCTGCTCGCGTCGGGTTATACGCTGCTGAAGAACGAGCATGTTCGCATCGATGCGCTGTCGGCGCGTTGGAGCCGGCGCACTCAGGTGTGGATCGACGTGATCGGCTTGGCGTTGTTCGTGATCCCGCTGTGCATCTGGGTCGTGTCGCTGTCCTGGCCGATCGTCGTGCGCGCGTACGTGACCGGCGAGGTGTCGACGAATGCCGGTGGTTTGATCAGGTGGCCGGTCTACGCGCTGATGCCGGCCGGATTCCTGCTGCTCGGACTGCAGAGCTTCTCCGAGCTGATCAAGCGGATCGCGTTCCTGCGCGGACAGGGGCCGGATCCGGTCGAGGAGGCGCGCGACAAGCGCGACGAGGAGTTGCTGCTCGAGGAGCTGCGGCTGCAGGCCGAGCAGCAGGCGCGCGCCGAGGCGGCCGCCGAAGCGGGCGAGCCGGTGCCCCGCGGCTCGGCTGCGCCGCTGCATCCGGTGCAGGCGCAGCGGCCTGCCCCGCAGCGACCGCCGGACGAATCGGGCCGCGACGGCAACGGGAGCGCGCGATGACCTGGATCGCCGCGAACCTGGCCCCGATCATGTTTGCGTCGCTGGTCGTGTTCCTGCTGTCGGGCTTCCCGGTCGCATTCGCGCTGGCGGCCTCCGGCATGGTGTTCGGCTTCATCGCGATCGAGCTCGGGCTGATGCCGCCGGCGCTGCTGCAGGCGCTGCCGCTGCGGCTGATCGGGATCATGCAGAACGACACGCTGCTGGCGATCCCTTTCTTCACGTTCATGGGGCTGATTCTCGAGCGCAGCGGCATGGCCGAGGATCTGCTCGAGACCGTTGGCCAAGTGTTCGGGCCGGTGCGCGGCGGAGTCGCGCTCGCAGTCGTCGTGGTCGGCGCGATGCTGGCGGCGACCACCGGCGTGATGGCCGCTTCGGTGATCTCGATGGGCCTGATCTCGTTGCCGATCATGCTGCGCTACGGCTACAACCGTCCGCTCGCGACCGGCGCGATCACGGCGTCGGGTACGTTGGCGCAGATCATTCCGCCGTCGCTGGTGCTGATCGTGATCGCCGACCAGCTCGGCCGCAGCGTCGGCGACATGTACCGCGCCGCATTCATCCCCGGCTTCGCACTGGTCGGCCTGTATTGTCTGTTCGTGATCGCCGTCGCGATCGTGCGCCCGAAATGGGTCCCGGCGCTGCCGCCCGAGGCGCGGGTGTTTCGTGAACCGAACGGCGCAAGCGGCCACTTGTCGCTGTTCCTGCTGCTCGGGTTGTGCACTGCGGTCGCGGTCGCGTTCGCGAACAACTACGGCTCGGCCGTCTCCTGGTGGACGGGTGTGCCGAACCCGCCCGAGCCGATCGACGAAGTGATCGTGATGTCGCTGAGCCTGGGCGTGGTGCTCGCGTTCTTGATCGCGTTGCTGAACCGGCTGCTGCGCGTGGGCCTGCTGTCGCGGCTTGCCGAGCAGGTGACGTTCGTGCTGATCCCGCCGCTGCTGCTGGTGTTCCTGGTGCTCGGCACGATCTTCCTCGGCATCGCGACGCCGACCGAAGGCGGCGCGATGGGCGCGACCGGTGCGCTGATCCTCGCGCTGTCGCGCAACAAGCTGTCGTTCACGCTGCTGAAGCAAGCGCTGAACAACACCGCGAAGCTGTCTTGCTTCGTGCTGTTCGTGCTGATCGGTTCGACGGTGTTCAGCCTGACGTTCCAGGGCGTCGACGGACCGGTCTGGGTCGAGCATCTGTTCGATCAGCTGCCCGGCGGCACGATCGGTTTCCTGCTGTTCGTGAACTTCATGATCTTCGTGCTCGGGTTCTTCCTCGACTTCTTCGAGATCGCGTTCATCCTGCTGCCGATGCTGGCGCCGGTCGCGGTCAAGATGGACGTCGACCTGATCTGGTTCGGGATCATGGTCGCGATCAACCTGCAGACGTCGTTCCTGACCCCGCCGTTCGGCTTCGCGCTGTTCTACCTGCGCAGCGTCGCCGCGCAGCGCGACTACGACGACCGGATCACCCGCAAGCGGATCTCGCGCGTGTCGACCGGCGACATCTACCGCGGCTCGATCCCGTTCGTGCTGATGCAGCTGCTCGTGCTCGCCGCGGTGATGCTGTTCCCCGAGACGGTGCTGATCGGCGTCGGGCCGCCGGTCGATCTGGACACGATCAAGATCGAAATTCCCGGCACCGAGCCGGATGCGGCACCCGATCCGCTCGACCTGTTCCGGATTCCGAGCGATCCGGCAGCGCCGGGTGCGGCCCCGCCGCCGCCGAAGGAAGATCCGGCCGACGCGCTGATGCGGTTGCTGCGCGAACCGCGCCAGTAGGCCGGCGCGCGCTGCCCAACCGCGCAGGCGCCGCACCCCGCGCAGGCCTGCGTTCAGCGCTTGCGCGGCGGCGGCAGGTCGGTGCAGACGCCCTCGAACACTTCGGCCGCGAGTCCGATCGTTTCGCCCAGCGTCGGATGCGGATGGATCGTGCGGCCGATGTCGGTCGCGTCGGCACCCATCTCGATCGCAAGCGCGACCTCGCCGATCATGTCGCCGGCATGCGTGCCGACGATGCCGCCGCCGACGATCCGGTGCGACTCCGGATCGAACAACAGCTTCGTGAAGCCCTCGTCGCGCCCGTTCGCGATCGCGCGCCCCGATGCCGCCCAGGGGAACACCGCCTTGCCGACCTTCTGGCCGCTGCGGGCGGCTTCCTCCTCGGTCACGCCGACCCATGCGATCTCGGGATCGGTGTAAGCGACCGACGGAATCACGGTGGCATCCAGATAGGCCTTGTGGCCGGCGGCGGCCTCCGCGGCGACGTGTCCCTCGTGGACCGCCTTGTGCGCGAGCATCGGCTGCCCGACGATGTCGCCGATCGCGAAGATGTGCGCGACGTTCGTCCGCATCTGCCGGTCGACCTCGATGTAGCCGCGCTCGGTCACCGCGACGCCGGCACGATCGGCGCCGATGTTGCGCCCGTTCGGGCTGCGGCCGACGGCGACCAGCACCAGGTCGTACGTCTGCGGCTCGGGCGGCGCCTGCTCGCCTTCGAAGCGCACGGATACGCCGTCGCCCCGCGGCTCGATCGCGACGGTCTTCGTCTTCAGCATCACGCGGTCGAACCGCTTCTCGTTGAACTTCTGCCACACGCGCACCAGGTCGCGGTCGGCGCCCGGCATCAACCCGTCGAGCATCTCGACGACGTCGAGCCGCGCGCCGAGCGTCGAATACACGGTGCCCATCTCCAGTCCGATGATCCCGCCGCCGATCACCAGCAGCCGCTTCGGGATCGACTTCAGCAGCAGCGCACCGGTGGAGTCGACGATCCGTGGGTCCTCGGGTGCGAACGGCAGCCGCGACGCCTGGCTTCCCGCAGCGACGATTGCCTGCTCGAAGCGGATCACCTGCTTGGCGCCGCTGCGCTGCTGCCCCGGCCCCTCGGTCGTCTCGACCTCGAGATGGTTCGGATCGATGAAACGCCCGTAGCCGCGCACGACGCGCACCTTGCGCGCCTTGGCCATCCCCGCGAGCCCGCCGGTCAGCTTGCCGACGACTTTCTCTTTCCAGCCGCGCAGCTTGTCCAGATCGATCTTCGGTTCGCCGAACGAGATGCCATGGGCGGCGAACCCGCGCGCCTCGTCGACGACCGCCGCCGCATGCAGCAGCGCTTTCGACGGAATGCAGCCGACGTTCAGGCACACGCCGCCCAGCGTCGGGTAGCGCTCGACCAGCACCGTGTCGAGCCCGAGGTCGGCCGCGCGAAACGCTGCGGAGTAGCCGCCAGGTCCGCCACCGAGCACCAGCATCTGGCACTGCGCGTCGGCGGTGCCGGAAAACGATGTCGCCGCAGCGGGCGTGGCCTTCGCAGCGGGCGTGGCCTTCGCAGCGGGCGCGGCCTTCGCGGCGGGCGCCTCGCTCGCGGCCGGTGCGCTCTTTTCGGCGGGCGCGCTGCTCGGCTGTGCGGCGGCCGGTTGCGCCGCGCCGGCCGGCTCGTCCTGCGGCTCGAGCGTCGCGATCACGCTGCCCTCGGACACCTTGTCGCCGAGCTTCACGTTCAACGACGCGATCCGTCCGGCCGCCGAGCTCGGAATCTCCATCGAGGCCTTGTCCGACTCGACGGTGATCAGGCTCTGTTCGGCCGCGACGGTGTCGCCCGGTTTCACCAGCACCTCGATCACCTCGACTTCCTTGAAGTCGCCGATGTCGGGCACCTTGACGTCGATCGTCATCGCTTTCCCAGGTTGAACGGCTAGCGGCGCAACGGGATCGGTCGCTGCTCGATGCCGGCGGTCGCCGCCGCCACTTCGTAGACGCGGCACGGGCCGGCCGAGCTGCGATCGAACTCCATGCCGGCCGACACGCCGATCTCGGCGATCGCCGCCGCCGTTCGGCCGCGCGGATACGCGGCATACATCGCGCCGAGCGCGAAATTGCGCCCCGAGCCGATCGCCCAGAAGCGCTCGAAGCTGAAGACTTCCCGGTACGAATAGATGCCGTAGATGCCGCTCGGGTTCGCGATCAGCGCGGTGATCTGCGACGACTCGTACGGGTCGTCGTCCTCTTCCTTGGGGTTCAGGAAGAACTTCTCCTTGAGGATCGCATGAGCGCGCAGGAACGTCTCGAACACGTCCTGGCGCGAATGCAGCATCGGCCGGTCGAGCGCCGTCAGCACGCGGCGCAGCACCTCGAAGTGAGCGGTGCTGCCCGCAAGCCCGATGAACGAGTCGCCGACCTGGATGATCTTCTGGTTCGCCTCGTACTCGCCCGGCAGCCGCGTGTCGCCGAACGTCACCAGCGTATCGGCGGCGATCGCGATTCGCCCGTTCTTCTTGACTACGGCGATCGTCGTCATGTTCCGTCGATTCGCTTCGTCACAGCATCGCGCGTCTGAAATCCCCAAGCAGCTGCGCCAGGTGCGCGTTGAACCGCGCCGCCGCCGCGCCGTCGATCACCCGGTGATCGTACGACAGCGACAAAGGCAGCACGAGCCTCGGGGAGAACTGCTTGCCGTCCCAGACCGGCCGCATCGCGGTGCGACTGACGCCGAGGATCGCGACCTCGGGCGCATTGATGATCGGCGTGAACGCGGTGCCGCCGATACCGCCGAGACTCGA
>DATLGW010000872.1:0-3719 GCA_035540315.1 Burkholderiaceae bacterium
TCGAGAAGTCGCCCGCGACGGCCGACTGCGCGGTCGCCGCCGACGATCGGACGCTGGCGACCGGCGTGTCCGCATTCAGCTTCGTGCAGTACCAGCCGGCCGCGATGCTGTCGGCCCGCGTCGTCGAGGCCGCGGTCACGATCGGCAGCGGCGCCGACGCGGTCGGCGTGGCCGTCAAGGGGCGGCTCGGGGGTGCGTCGCCATGAAACAGCGTCAGCGCGGGCTGCTGTTGCTGCCGGTGGTGCTGACGCTGTCGCTGATCGCCGCAGTGTCGCTGCTGGCAAGCCGCGGCGCGGCGCTGAACGCGGCGCTGACGACCGGGCAGGCGCAGGCCGACCAGCTGCGTTATGCGGCCGAGTCGGCGCTGCAGCACCAGTCGGCGCTGATGAACGCGGCGAACTGCGGCACGCTCGCGGACCTGCCGAACACCACGTTCGGAACCGGCGGCTATTCGTACGAGGCGCAGCGCACCAGCGCGATGGACGCGAACTCGCGCGTGAACGTCACCGCGACCGGCCGGCTGGGCAGCGCGAGCCGCAGCGTCGGTGCCGCCGTCGTCGTCTACGGCAGCTCGGCGGCGGTCGCGCCGACGCTGGGCGCCGACGCCGACGCGAACCTCGACAGCGACAAGCCCGACCGCAACTACGGCGCCTCGGACCGGATGTTCATCCGCCAATCGCCACGGATGAACGCGCTGCTTCGATTCGACCTTGCTGCGGTGCCGTCGAACGCGAAGATCGTCAGCGCACAGCTGGTGCTGTACCAGGAGTCGCCGCAATCGGGCGGCGCCGGCCGCGTCGCGATCCACCGGGTCACGCGGCCGTGGGTCGAGGGCAACAAGGACGGCGGCGCGAACACCGGCGGCGGCGCGGGCGCGACCTGGCTGGTCGCCGACCAGTTCACGACGTGGACCACTGCGGGCGGCGACTACGATCCGGCGATCGCCGCGGTGCGGCACGTGACCGCGCAGCGTCAGGCGTTCGACTGGGAGATCGGGCCGCTGGTGCAGCAGTGGCTCGAGGATCCTGCGCAGAACCACGGGATGCTGCTGCGCACGCTCGACTCCGGCACCCATGTCGGGATGAGCACCCGCGAAGACTCGGTCGCATCGCGGCGCCCGAAGCTGAACGTCACCTACCTGTTGCCGTGCAACTCGGTGCCGCGAACGATCGGGATCGCGTTGTCGGCCGCAGCGCCGTTGCGGATCTCCGCCGGCACCTACGACATCGCGTACACGATCACGCTGAAGAACCTGAGCAGCGTGCCGCTGTCGAACCTGCAGGTCACGAACAACGTCGCCGCGACGTTCTCGTCGTTCACGATCCAAGGCGCCCCGACCGCGAGCGCGCCGCTGACGCCGAGCGCCGCGTTCACCGGCAGCGGCCAGAACACGAAGCTGCTGTCGGGCGAGGACACGCTGCCGGTCGGCGACGCGACGTACACGATCCAGTTCACCGTCCGCGCCTCCGGCCTGACGCTCGGCTCCACCTATGCGAGTTCCGCGACCGCGACCACCGCGACCGCGCCCGGCGGCGCGCCGCTGGCGTCGTACCAATCGAACAGCGGCGACGCTTCCGCGATCGATCCTGCCAGCAGCAGTCCGACCCGAGTCCGCTTCATCGCGCTGGCGGCCGACGGCGGAATGAACGGCGCGTCCGGCATGACGAACGTCAACTACGGCGCCTCGACGTCGCTGCTGCTGCACGAAACCGGCGGCGCGCGGCGAATCGCCAGCCGCGCCGACCTGACGCCGATCCCGGCGAACACGCCGATCCAGTCCGCGTCGCTGCGCTGGCACGTGCCGAGCATTGCGGCGCGCAGCGGATCGCCGATGGTGCTGCAGCTGTATCGGCTGACGCAGAGCTGGGTGGAGGGCACGCGCAACGGCAGCGGAACTTCCGACGGCGTCACCTGGGCCCGGCGCGACGCGTCGAACAACTGGACGACGCCAGGCGGCACCTATGCGACGCCGGCCGTCGCGTCGCTGACGGTGCCGGCCAGTTTCAATGCCGGTTTTCTGACGTTCGACGTGACCAGCGTTGTGCAACAGTGGATCAACGGCACCGGCAATTTCGGCGTGGTCCTGCTGAACAGCGCGCCGGACCAGATGTCGTTGAGCAGCCGGGAAGCGGCGTCGAACCCGCCCGAGCTGGTGCTGACTTACTGACGATGCGATGACCGACTTGCTGCGCCATCTGTGGTCGACGACCCGCTTCGGCGGTGCGGAGCTCAACGCGTACGCCGCCGAGCTGATGGCCGCGGAGACGCGGCGCGGCGTGCTGACGATGAGCCTGCTGGGCGCGCTGCTGCTGGGGGCCGCCGCCGCCTGCTCGCTGCTGCACGGGTTCGGCGCGCAGCACGTTCGCACGTACGTCGCGCTGGCGCTGCTGTCCGTGCACGTGTTCGCTTGCGCATATCGGACCCACGAGGTGGGCACGCTGCACGCGCTCGGGATCACGCTGCTGACGGTCAGCGGCTCGGCGCTGGTGCTGCTCGCGCACCACACCGGCGCGCTGGGCTCGACGCTGCTGGCGAGCGCGATGCTGCTGTTCATGATGATTCCGCTGGTGCCCTGGGGTCTGCGCGAGGCGGGGCTGGTCGCGCTGCTGATCTATGCGCTGTTCAGCCTGTCGACGCTCTCGTACGCGCGGCGCTTCACGTTCGCGAGCCTGATCGAGCTGCAGTTCTTCATGCTCGCCGCTTGCCTGGTCTCGCTGGTGCTGGTGATGCGCACGGTCAGCGTGCGCAAGCACGACATGGTCGCGCGCTTCGAGCTGGAGCGCTCCCGGCGCCGGCTCGAGCTGCTGTCGTACCAGGATCCGCTGACCGGCGCATGGAACCGGCGCTACCTGACGCAGAACTTCGATGCCGTGGCGGAGCGCAACCGGCAGGCCGGCGACGAAGGCTGGTTCGCGGTGCTCGACATCGATCACTTCAAGCGCATCAACGACACCTACGGTCACGACTACGGCGACCGGATGCTGCAGGCGCTGTGCCGCGCATTCCATGCGACCGCCACCGCCGACGAGCTGGTCGTTCGGCTCGGCGGCGACGAATTCGCGCTGCTGCTGCGCGGTCCGGCGGCACCCGAGCGCGTTGCCGCGGCGATCGCCGATTTCCAGCGCGACGCCGTCCAGCATTCGCGGCGCGACGATCCGATCCCGGGCGTCAGCGTCGGACTGGCGAGGATCGGCGCCGGCGCCGACGGCGGGCTGGACGCGGCGTACAAGCGCGCCGACGAAGCGACGTACCTCGCGAAGCAGCGCGGCGGCAACCGCGCGATCGAGCTGGGTGCGGACGCGCAGCCCGCAGCGCCGATCGAGCACCTCTTCGCGCTGCCCGAGCGCGATGCGCGGCGGCCGATCGGCGATCGTGTGGGGGTCAGCCCGTGAGCGCGCTGCGATCGCTGGTGCCCGCGCTCGGCTCGCTGGTCGGCTCGCGCCGGATCGGTCCGCTCGGGCTCGAGCTGTCGTCCGAACGCCTGCACCTGGTGCAGATGCAGCTCGGCGATACGCCGTCGGTACGCGCGGCCGTGTCGCTGCCGTACCGCTGCACGCGCGATGCGCTGCTGTCGGAACCCGCGCGGTTGCGGCGACTCGTCGCCGAAGCGCTGTCGCGCCAGCCGTTCAAGGGACGCGGCGTCGTGTCGTCGCTGCCGGCGGCCGACGTCACGATCCTGCCGGTGGCGTTTCGTCCTGCGGCGGGGCAGGACGACTCGG
>DATLGW010000873.1:0-5584 GCA_035540315.1 Burkholderiaceae bacterium
CTGCAGCGGCGCGATGTCGATGATCGGAATGATGCTCACGCGCATGCGGCGCTTTTCCTGCGCCAGCGCCGCGCGCGAGCCGCCGATCGTCAGGGCGCCGGCCGCCGCCGCCGCCTTCAACAGAGCCCGCTTCCTGATCGAAACCATTCGTTCTCCTCCTTCGGTTGAGACTCAACGGCTCGACTGCCAGAACACGATCCTGCGTTCCAGCCACTCGAAGCCCAGCACGAGCGCCAGCCCCAGCGCGGCCAGCACCGCCACCCATGCATACATGTCCTGCACGCGAAACAGCCGCTGCAGGTCGATGATGATCGCGCCCAGGCCGCTGGCGCCGACCAGCATCTCGCTGAGCACGACGAGGACCAGCGCGAGCGACAGGCTGACCTTCATGCCGGACAGAATCATCGGCAGCGCCGCAGGCAGCACGATCCGCCACAGGATCCTCGCCGTGCCGACGCGGAACGTGCGGCCGACGTCGACTGCCACCGGGTCGACGCCGCGGGCGCCCTGCACCGTGTTGATCAGCACCGGGAAGAACGCGCCGAGAAACACGATCGCGACCTGCGTGGCCGGACCGAGCCCGAGCAGCAGCATCAGTGGCGGAATCAGCGCCGGTTTCGGGACCGGCCGGATCAGCTCGACCAGCGGCTCGAGCAGCACGTAGACCGCGCGAAAGTAGCCCATCAGAAGCCCCAGCAGCACGCCGGCGGCGCTGGCGCCGATCCACCCCATCGCAAGGATCGACAGCGTGTCGCGCAGCGGCGCAACGACCTCTCCCGAGCCGATCAGCGCTGCGAGCCGCACGGCGACCTGCGACGGCGCCGGCGCGACCGTCGGACTGACGCGTCCGGCGGCCACCGCGAGCTCGAGCGCAAGCAGGCAGCCCCCGACGAAAACCGCGCCCGGCAGCCATCGCGCCGCCGGGCGCAGCACGAGCGAGCCGAGTGCGCGCGCGCTCATGAGCTCAGCAGCCGCTCGAGCAGCTCGTGGCGAAGCGACAAAAAGCTCGGCTCCTCGCGCGATGCGACCGGGTGCCGCGGCCGCGGCAGTCGGTTCTCGAAAACGCCGGCCACGGTGGCCGGCCGCCGCGTCAACAGCGCGATGCGGTCCGACAGGTAAACCGCTTCGTCGACGTCGTGGGTCACCAGCACGACCGTCACGCCGGTCTGCTCCCAGATCCGCAGGATCAGGTTCTGCAGGTCCAGGCGCGTCAGCGCATCGACCGACGAGAACGGCTCGTCGAGCAGCAGCACCTGAGGCTCGGCGGCTAGCGCGCGGGCGATCGCGACTCGCTGCTGCATGCCGCCCGACAGCTCCCACGGATAGCGGCTGCGGAAGTCGTCCAGCCCCACCATCGTCAGATAACGCAGGCAGCGGTGGGCCAGCGCCGAGCGGCTCGCGCCGTGGCGATGTTCGATCGCGAAGCGCACGTTCTGCTCGACCGTCATCCACGGAAACAGCGAGCGGGCGTATTGCTGGAACAGGTAGACCATGCCGTCGCGCGGACCGTCGACCGCGGCGCCGTCGAGCGCGACGCTGCCCGCGGACGCATCGGCCAGGCCGGCGACGATCTGCAGCAGCGTCGACTTGCCGCACCCGCTCGGTCCGACGACCGACACGAACTCGCCGCGTCCGATCTCGAGCGACACCGACGCGATCGCCTCGATCGGCTGCTGGCTGCCGCCGAAATGCTTGCGCAGACCGTCGAGGACGAGCAGCGGCTCGCGCTGCGGCATCGAAGTGCGTTCCTCGGCTGCCGGCAGCGCCGTCATTCGCCGCTCCTGTGCTCGTGCTGTCGCGCCCACCGGATCAGCGTCGCTTCGGCGCCGAGGAAGCCCCGGTTGAGCAGGTATCCCAGCGCCGACAGCAGGATCACCGCCGCGTACATGTCGCCGGCGCGCATCGCGTACTGCATCGACACGACGAAATAGCCGACGCCGTCGGAGCCGGCGATCATCTCGGCCACGACGGTCACGATCAGCGCCAGTCCGAGACTGACCCGCATCCCCGCCAGGATGTACGGAAGCGCCGACGGAACCTGGATCCTCAGCGCGCTGCGCCACCGCGGCACCTGAAACGTTCGCGCGACCTGCAGATGCACCGGATCGACGGCGTGGACTCCCGCGACCGTGTTCGTGAACACGGGAAAGAATGCGGCAAACGCGATGATGAAGATCTTCAGCGCATCGTCGACGCCGAGCAGGAACACCAGCGGCGGGATCAGCGCCGGGATCGGAATCGGACGCAGCAGCTCGATCGCCGGCAGCAACACGCGCCGAGCGTGGATCGACAGCGCCAGACAGACGCCGACCGTGACGGCGATCGCGCAGCCGACCGAGTAGCCGGCTGCCATCCGGTACAGGCTGATGCCGAACACGGCGTACCACTCGCCGGTCCGAAACCCGTCGACGAGCGCGTCCAGCACGCTGGAGAGCGCCGGCCAGTTCGCGCTGACGATCCAGCCGCCGCGCACGCTCGCTTCCCACGCGAGCAGCAGCAGCATCACCAGCAGCACCCCCGAATAGCGCCAGGCTCGCGCCCACGACGATCGCGAGCCGATCGCCGCTGCGCTGCGGGTCTGGAAACCGGACGATGCGTCGTATCGCACGCTTCCTCCGTGAACGAGCCATTCGCGATCCCACGCGCCGCGTCGCGCGGGCCGGCTGCGGTCGCGCGCGCAGCGCGCGCTCGCGTTACGTCTTCGGCAGACAGCTCAGCACGTTCTGGCCGGTGCGTTCGACATGCTGAGCCAGCAGCTCGACCGCGCGGTCGGCGTCGCGGCGGATCGTCGCCTCGGCGATCTGCTCGTGCTCGTCCGCGACCGAGCGGTCGATCGCATGGTGCTCGAGGAACAGGCGGCGGTAACGGTCGCTCAGGTCGTGCAGCGTCGCGCAGAAATGCAGCAGCAGCGGCATCTGGCACGCGCCGATCAGCGTCGCATGGAAGATCCGGTGCTCGTTCTCCCACGCCTCGACCCGAGGCCGCTGCTCGGCCGATGAATCGAGCTTGTTCAGCCGGTACAGCGCCGCGACGACCTGGCCCTCCCAGTCGATCGTTCCGTTCGCGATCGACTCTCGCAGCGCGAAGGACTCGAACTGACAGCGCAGCCGCATCACCTCGCGCAGGTTCGCCTCCGAGATCGGGGCGACCCGATAGCCGCGTTGGTCCTCGGTGACGACGAAGCCTTCGGCGCTCAGGCGGGACAGCGCCTCGCGCAGCGGACTCAGGCTCACGCCGAACGTCGCGCGCAGGTCCTCGAGGTGCAGCTTCGTTCCGGGCGCGATTTCGCCGCGAGTGATCGCACCGCGCAGCTTCGCTGCCAGCGAACTCGCGAGCGTCGACGGTGCCGCGTCGGCCGATGAGCGCAACGACAGGGATGGAGGGCGAATGGCTTCCATTGCGAAGGCGGTGGGGCGTCTCGGGTTGACAGTCAATATAGCATTTGGGAGACTCGTTGTATCGATTCGCGGCAACAAATCGATTTTCGATGTCGCGGCAACTCGACAGGAAACCCTTCGCCCATGCCCAAGATCCTGATCGAATCGCGCGCTGCGCCGGTGACCGGCTTCACCGACAAATCGGTCCCGTCGCCGCTGGCGCAGGCCATCCGGGCCGGCGACTTCCTGTACGTGTCCGGGCAGGGGCCGCTCGATCCGGCCACCAAGGAAGTCGTTTCGGCCGACATCCGCGAGCAGACTCGCCAGACGCTGGCGAACCTGGCAGCGATCCTGCAGGCGGCCGGCGCCGGCTGGGCGCAGGTCGTCAACATGCGCGTGTGCCTGCGCGACGTCTCGGATTTCGCGGCGTTCAACGAGGTGTTCCGCGACGTGATGCAGGGCGAGAAGGTGACCCGCACGTGCATCGGCGGCACCCCGCACCGCAAGGGCGTCAACGTCGAGATCGACTGCGTTGCCTACCTCGGGTAGTACGGTCGCGCTGCGGGTCGGTGCGGCCGAGCTGGCGCGGGTCGAGGATTATCTGGGTCCCGGATTCGAGCCGGCCGAGATGTTCCCGGCATTCCGCGAAGAGATGTGGCGTGCCGAGCGCGATTGGCTCGTGCCGACGTTCTACGATCCGGTGGCGAACCGGCTGCGCACGAGCATGCACAGCTGGATCGTCCGCACCGGCCGCCATGTCGTATTGATCGATGCGTGCATCGGCAACGGCAAGTGCCGGCCCAGCATCCCGCGCTTCCACATGCGCGAGTCGCCGTGGCTCGAGCGCCTGCACGCGTGCGGCGTCGCGCCCGAGCAGGTCGATTACGTGATGTGCACGCATCTTCACGCCGATCACGTCGGCTGGAACACCCGTCAGGTCGACGGGCGCTGGGTGCCGACGTTCCCGAACGCCAGGTACCTGTTCGGCCGCGGCGAGTACCGGCGCTGGGATTCCCGCCGACCGGATCATCAGTCGCGGCCGATCAACGAGAACGTGTTCGAGGACAGCATCCTGCCGATCGCCGATGCGGGACTGATGGTGCTGGTCGACGACGGTCACACCGTGGATGACATGCTGACGGTCGAGGCGGCACCGGGGCATACGCCGGGACATGCGCAGATCCGCCTGCGCTCGCAGGGCAGCGAGGCGGTTTTTTGCGGCGACGTGATCCATCACCCGGTGCAGATTCCGTATCCGGTGCTGCGCTCTGTCTTCGACGAGGATTCGGACCTGGCGGCGGCGACGCGCGAGCGGCTGCTGCGGCAGTGCGCCGAGCGCGACGTGCTGCTGCTGCCGTCGCATTTCGCCGAACCCCACTACTGTAAGATCGACGCCGCCGGCGACCGCTTCATGCTGCGCTGGGTCTGATTCCGCGTGCGCGAGCGCAGTCCGGTTGTTCCCAGCCCGCGCCGTTCCGAAACTTCGAAAAGGGAGACTTTCCGCGATGATGACCGATGCCGATCGAGACAAGGCCGCTGGCCTGCTGCTGCAGGCGCTGAAGGAGCGCAAGCCCGTCACCCAGCTGTCGACGACGTGGCCCGACATCACGATCGAGGACGCGTATGCGATCCAGAGTCTCGTGAACGAGCGCAAGATCGCTGCCGGAGCGCGGGTGCGAGGCCACAAGGTCGGTCTGACTTCGAAGGCGATGCAGCTGTCGTCGCAGATCGACGAGCCCGACTACGGCGTGCTGATGCAGGACATGTTCTACGACGACGGTGCGGTGCTGAAGCACGCCGATTTCTGCGTGCCGCGGGTCGAGATGGAGCTGGGCTTCATCCTCGGCAAGCCGCTGAAGGGGCCCGGCGTCGGTCTGTTGGACGTGATGACCGCGACCGAATGGGTCGTGCCGTCGATCGAGGTCATCGATGCCCGCGTGCAGAACCCGCGCAAGATCTTCGACACGGTGGCCGACAACGGCGCGGCGGCTGCAGTGGTCATCGGAGGCCGCCCGGTGCGGCCGACCGACGTCGATCTGCGCTGGGTTGCGGGACTGATGTACCGCAACGAGGTCGTCGAGGAATCGGGCGTCGCGGCGGCCGTGCTCGGTCATCCGGCGATGGGAATCGCGTGGCTCGCGAACAAGGTCGGCCGTTTCGGCACGACGCTCGAACCGGGCCACTTCACGCTGTCGGGTTCGTTCATC
>DATLGW010000874.1:0-5762 GCA_035540315.1 Burkholderiaceae bacterium
GGCCCCAGCGACGCTCGATCATCGCAGGCGCGAGCTTCTGCGCGAGCAAGAACGGCGCGTCCAGATTAATCCGCAGCGTCGCGTCCCATTGCGGCTCGGTGACCTCGAGCAGCGGGGCGCGCAGGTTGACTCCGGCGGCCGATACCAGGATGTCGGGAGGACCGAACGCGTCGGCGGCGCGCGCCGCGCAGCGGCCGATTTCGTCGCGATTCGCGAGGTCGGCCGCCACGCTCGCCGCGCGGCCGCCGGCCGCCGCGATCTCGTTGCAGGCGGCATCGAGCTCGGCTTGCCGCCGCGCGACCAGCACCACGCTGGCGCCGGCCAGCGCCAGCGATTCGGCGATCGCCCGTCCGACCCCGGAGCTCGCGCCGGTCACCAGCGCAACCCGCGCGTCGAGCGAGAACAGCGTGTCGACGAGTCCGGTCATGCCAGGCCGCGATTGCGCCGGCTATTGCGCCGGCGGCGTGCCGAGGTCGAAGCGTTCGTCGGCGAAGTACTTGCGCAGCCGGTCGTCGGCAGTGCGCGCATGCGCCTCCATCCCCTCGAGCCTCGAAATCCGTGCGGTCACTTCGGCGATCCGGCGCGTCGAATCCCGCGTCATCCGCTGCCAGGTCAGCGTCTTCATGAACTTGTGCACCGACAGGCCCCCCGAGTAACGCGCAGCCCCCTTCGTCGGCAGGATGTGGTTCGGCCCGGACGCCTTGTCGCCGAATGCGACCGTCGTCTCTTCGCCCAGGAACAGCGACCCGTACGCGGTCAGCCGCGCCAGCCAGCCGTCGAGGTCGCGTGCCTGCACCTCGAGGTGCTCCGGCGCATGCCGGTCCGATACCTGCGCGGCCTCCTCGGGCGTATCGCAGACGACGACCTCGCCGTAGTCGCGCCAGGCCGCACCGGCGGCATCGCGCGCAGTCGGCGGCAACGCGTCGATCAGCTGCGGCACCAGCGCGATCACGTTCTCGGCCAGCGGGCGCGACAGCGAGATCAGCCAGGCCGGCGACTCGTGCCCGTGCTCGGCCTGCCCGACGAGGTCCGATGCGACGATTCGCGCGTCGGCCGAATCGTCGGCGATCACTGCAATCTCCGACGGCCCCGCGAAGACATCGATGCCGACCCGCCCGAACAGCATCCGCTTGGCCTCCGCGACATATTTGTTGCCGGGGCCGACGATGATGTCGGCCGGCCTGCCCGTGAACAGCCCGTAGGCCATCGCGGCGATCGCCTGCACGCCGCCCAGCGTCATCACGACGTCGGCGCCTGCGACCTGCATCGCGTACAGCACCTGAGGGTGGATCCCCTCGCCCCGGTACGGGGTCGAGCATGCGATCACCGTGGGGACGCCGGCCGCTTTCGCGGTCGCGATGCTCATGTAGGCCGATGCGATGTGCGCATAACGCCCGGTCGGAACGTAGCAGCCGGCGACGTTGACCGGCACCAGACGCTGGCCCGCGATCAGGCCCGGTTGCAGCTCGACCGCGAACTCGCGGATCGACGCGCGCTGCGCCTGCGCGAACCGGCGCACCTGATCGGTCGCGAATTCAATGTCGCGCTTGACCGAATCGGGTATTGCCGCAGTGCGCAGCGCGATCTCGGTCCGGTCGACCAGGACCTCGCCGTGCCAGCCGTCGAGCTTGCGAGCGTAGTCGCGGACCGCCGCTTCCCCGTTGCGCTCGATCTCGGCCAGCATGTCGGCCACGACCGTGCGCGCGGCGCCGGTTTCGGTCTCCGGCGTCTTGCCGGCGCGCTTCAGATACTCGATCGCCATGTTCTCTGCTCCTGGTTCGACCGAACGCCGCGCGTCGTATCGCTGCAGCGGCGAAGGCGAGTCAACCGACTGCCGCGACGTCGGCGGCCCGACCGACGCGGGCCGATCCGGCCGCGTCGTCCTGCCGGATCATGTCGACCGCCTTCTCGGCCATCATCACGACCGGCGCATGCGTGTTGCCCGACACCAGCGTCGGCATCGCCGAGCAGTCGACGACGCGCAGCCCGGCAACGCCGTGCACGCGCAGCCGCTCGTCGACGACGGCCATCGGGCCGCGGCCCATGCTGCAGGTGCCGCTCGGATGGAAGATCGTCGCGCCGGTATTGCGGGCAAACTCGAGCAGCGCCGCGTCGTCGGCACACTCCGGCCCCGGCTTGACCTCCCGCTTCACGTAATGGCGCATTGCCGGAGCCGCCGCGATGCGGCGCGCGGCTCGGATCGCTGCCACGACCGTGCGCCGGTCCAGTTCGGTATCGAGGTAGTTCGCGCGGATCGACGGCAGCTGCATCGGATCGGCCGATCGGATCGCGACGCGCCCGCGCGATTGCGGTCGAAGCTGGCACACCGACATCGTGAAGCCGGAGAACGGATGGACGGTCCCGCCCGCCATGTCGGCCGACAGCGTCGCGACGTGGAACTGGATGTCGGGGCGCGGCTCCTCGCCCGGCAGCGCGCGCATGAAGCAGCCGCCCTGGTTGATGCCGACCGCGAGCGGTCCGGCGCGCGACAACAGCCACTGCAGGCCGATGCGCAGGCGTCCGGCCAGCGAGTTCAGCTGATCGTTCGTCGTGATCGGCTGCGTGCACTCGTAGATCAGCCGGACCTGCAGATGGTCCTGCAGGTTTTCCCCGACCCCCGGCAGATCGTGCAGCACCGCAATGCCGTGCTGCCGCAGCAGCGCGGCCGGCCCGATGCCCGACAGCTGCAGCAATTGCGGCGACTGCAGCGCGCCGGCGGCGAGCAGCACCTCGCGCTCGCAGCGCACGATGCAGTCCCGGCCCCGCTGCCGATAGCGGATCCCGACGGCGCGCCCGTGTTCGATCAGGATGCCGGTCGCAAACGCGCCGGTTTCGATCCGCAGGTTCGGCCGGCCGCGCGCCGGCCGCAGGTAGCCGACCGCGGCACTGCAGCGCAACCCGCGCCACGTCGTCAGCTGGTAATAGCCGGCGCCCTCCTGCCGCTCGCCGTTGAAGTCGTCGTTGCGCGGCACGCCGATCTGTCCAGCCGCCGCGATGAACGCGTCGATCAGCTCGTGCCGACTGCCGATGTCGCTGACCCGCAGCGGTCCGTCGGCGCCGTGATGCCGGCTCGCGCCGCGCTGGTTGCCCTCGCTGCGGATGAAATACGGCAGCACGTCGTCGTAACCCCAACCGGGATTGCCGGCATCGCGCCACCCGTCGTAGTCTTCGCGCTGGCCGCGGATGTAGATCAGCCCGTTGATCGAGCTCGAACCGCCGAGCGTCTTGCCCCGCGGCCAGTAGATCTGCCGCCCGTTCATGTTCGGATCGGGGTCGGTGTGCAAGCACCAGTTGTAGGTCTTGCTCCACATCGTCTTGCCGTATCCGATCGGCAGGTGGATCCAGATCGAGCGGTCGCGCGGACCGGCCTCGAGCAGCAGCACCCGGAGCGCAGGATCCTCCGACAGGCGCGCCGCCAGCACGCAACCCGCCGAGCCCGCGCCGACGACGATGTAGTCGAACTGCTGCGATCCGCTGTCCATCTCGCGTGGGCTACCGTCCTGGATCATGCTGACGCCGCCGCGCGGCACCGTGCCGCGGGATTCGCCGCGATGGTACCAGCCGCGATCCGCGCCGACACGCGTCAGCGCGCCCAACCGTCGGTCATCAGCTTCGACAGCGGCTCGGAGATCTCGTAGACGCTCGCGACCGCCAGCTGCTCGTCGAAAGACACTGCCTCGCGCGCCGCGCGCTCGCGCAGCCGCGCTTCGTGGATCTCGAGCACGTCCTTCGGAAACGGCATCAGGCCCGGATCGAGAATCCGCAGACAGCCTGCGGCGTCGCGCGCCGGCATCACTCGGCTCTTCACATGCCGATTCGGCGACCACGGCACGTCCATCACGCCGGCTTCGAACGCGCGCACCGTGCCGACCGCGGCGTCGCCGTCGCCCATCTCGAGCACCTTCGACACGATCGAGCGCACTTCGCGCTCGATCAGCGCCTTCTCGAAGCGGAACTCGGGCATCGTGTCCAGCCGAACCTGCCGCGCCAGATAGATCGCCATCCGCGTCATCCGCAGCCCTTCGGCGTTGGCCTGCGGCGTCGGCAACCCGAAGGCCTCGTGGGTCGTCTTCGTCGTCACGCTCGCGGCGCCGCCGATTGCAGCGACGGTGCCGCCGTAGACGACCAGCGCCGCCGATTGCGCGTCGTCGTGCGGCCACGCACCCATCCAATGCAGCGACGTCACCGACGTGAACACGTCGTCGCGGCCCGCCGCGACCAGGTAATCCTGCACCAGATCGCGGCAGGCGGCGATCGCAGCGGCATCCTGCACCAGGTGCAGCGTCTGGCCGAGCTCGAGCCCGTAGTTCTTCACGCCCTGCGCGGCCGCGAGCAGCGCGTCGAGCACGCAGGTCGCGATCGCGATGCACGGCGGCACGTTCGTTCCCGTCAGGAACCCGGGCTGCCGGCGATGCAGCTCGACGCCGTGGTCCTGGTACAGCGCCGCAAGCCGGTCGAGGTACTGGTAGTTGCGGATTCCCTGCGCGATCGACATCTCCTTGATGTACGACGTCGTGTACGCGATCCCGGACCCCAGATACCCGGTGTAGCCGGACGCGAAGCCGATTTCGCCGGTCAGCTTCGGCATGCTGGTTCCGGTCAGCAGGATCGCGGGCTTTTCGATCGCGTCGATCAGCCGCCGGTTGACCTCGACGCCGTAATTGACCAGCGGGTAGCCGTTGAGCATCGAGCGGCCGGCCCGCTCGGACTCCTCGATCCCGCGCTGCGCCATCGCGAACTGCTCGTTGCGGGTATAGCTGTCGGTCGTGGTCGGCACGATGTCGGCGAGACCCTCGGCATCGAGCGTCTTCATCAGCTGCAGCTGCAGCTCGAACGTGCCGAAGCCGCCGCGCGGCTGCGTCAGGCAGCGCCGCTCGGCGACCGCCCGCCGCAGCACCGACGCGAGCCGCTTGTGGCGCGGCAGCGCGTGGTGCAGCTCGAACGCCGCATCGAGGTCGACGCCGGCGCCGGTCGGCCAGCGCGCGAGGTTCTCGCGCCGCATCCGGGCGAACTGATCGTCGGGAATCCGCTGCTGCGTCAACGCCTGCGGTGTTTCAAGCTCGGACAGCGCCATCGCGAACCTCCTCTTGAGCCGCCAGTTCGACCAGGTGTTTCAGACCGAGCTCGAGCGCCGCCTGCGGCTCGACCTGCGCCAGCAGTCCGCAGGCGTAGACGATGTACGAGCGGTCCAGCATCAGCCGCGGCGCGCGCGGCCGCAGCGACAGCGGGTCGGTCGGATCGGCAAGCGCCGCCTGCAGGATCGTCGCCGGCTGCGCCGCATGCGCGATCGCGCCGCCGGTGCCGATCAGCACCGCGACGTCGCCGAGGTCCTTGCCGTGCTGGACCGCTACCGGCCCGGTGACGGTGAAAACGGTTTCGACGGTGCCGGCGTGGCGCTTGACTGCAAGCCGGATCGCGGCGCGCGCAAGCGCGCGATCGAGCGCGAGTTCGTCGGGCGACGCCGGAATCCGGGCGACGTCGGTCGCAAGCGCCGCGATCGACGCTGCGATCCGCGCCGCCGGCAGCCCGCTGTCGGCGGCCAGCGCATCGAGCCCTGCCGCGTCGGCGATCGCCGCCGCATTGTGGCGCATGCCCAGGTCGCCCTCGACGGTGCGCTTGACCCGCGGCTCGGGCAAGCCCTGCGCGATCACGCCTTCGCGACTGGGGCGTCCATCGGCGACCGAATGCACGTCGGTCGTCGCCCCGCCGGGATCGACCAGCACCAGCTCGCCGAGGCCGGCGCTGCCGCCGTGGCCTTGCGC
>DATLGW010000875.1:0-4493 GCA_035540315.1 Burkholderiaceae bacterium
GCGCGAGCATCGGCCGCGAGCGCTGCTGCATTTCGCCGCCGAGAGCCACGTCGACCGCTCGATCCTGGGCCCGGCCGAGTTCATCCGCACCAACGTCGTGGGCACGTTCACGCTGCTCGAGGCGGCGCGCGCGTACTGGAGCGCGCTGCCGGGCACCGAACGCGACGCGTTCCGGTTCCTGCACGTGTCGACCGACGAGGTCTACGGCTCGCTCGGACCCGACGATCCGCCGTTCGCCGAGACGACTCCGTACCGGCCGAACAGCCCGTATTCGGCGTCGAAGGCAGGCTCGGACCACCTGGTGCGCGCATATCACCACACGTACGGGCTGCCGACGCTGACGACGAACTGCTCGAACAACTACGGGCCGTACCAGTTTCCCGAGAAGCTGATTCCGCTGGTGATCTGCAACGGGCTGGCCGGCAAGCCGCTGCCGGTCTACGGCGACGGGCAAAACGTGCGCGACTGGCTGTACGTGGCCGACCACTGCGCGGCGCTGCGCGCGGTGCTGGCGGGCGGCCGCATCGGCGAGGTCTACAACATCGGCGGTCGCAGCGAGCGCGCGAACATCGACATCGTCCGCCGGGTCTGCGCGCTGCTCGATGCGATTCGCCCCGATCCGCAGGGCCCGCGCGAGCGGCTGATCCAGTTCGTCGCCGACCGGCCCGGCCACGACCGCCGCTATGCGATCGACGCCAGCCGCATCGAGCGCGAGCTCGGCTGGACGCCGTCGCACACGTTCGAGTCGGGGCTCGAGCGCACGGTGCGCTGGTATCTGGACAACGGTCCGTGGGTCGCGTCGGTGCAGTCGGGCCAGTACCGCGACTGGATCGATCGAAACTACGGCCAGCGCTGAGCCGACCGACGAAACCGAAGACCGCGAGAGCCGACACGATGAGCTGCGGAATCATCCTGGCCGGCGGCGCCGGCACCCGGCTGCACCCGATCACGCAGGCGGTGTCCAAGCAGATGCTGCCGGTGTACGACAAGCCGATGATCTACTACCCGCTGTCGGCGCTGATGCTGGCCGGGATCCGCGACATGCTGGTGATCTCCACCCCGCGCGACACGCCGGCATTCGAGCAGCTGCTGGGCGACGGCAGCCAGTGGGGGCTGCAGATCCGCTATGCGGTGCAGCCGCGGCCCGAGGGGCTGGCGCAGGCGTTCCTGATCGGCGAGCCGTTCGTTCGCGGCCGCCGTTCGGCGCTGGTGCTGGGCGACAACATCTTCTTCGGCAACGAGCTGGCGAACGATCTGCGCAGCGCTGCCGGCCGCGAGCGCGGCGCGACCGTGTTCGCGTATCCGGTCGTCGATCCGCAGCGCTACGGGGTGGTCGAGTTCGATGCGGCCGGCCGGGCCGTCAGCCTGGAGGAAAAGCCGGCGCAGCCGAAGTCGCGCTATGCGGTCACCGGCATCTACTTCTACGACGAGCGCGTGGTCGAGATCGCGCGCGGCCTGAAGCCGTCGGCGCGCGGCGAGCTCGAGATCACCGATGTGAACCGGCGCTACCTCGACTGGGGCGAGCTGTCGGTCGAGGTGATGGGCCGCGGCCATGCGTGGCTCGACACCGGCACCTGCGATTCGCTGCTCGATGCCGGGCTGTTCGTGCAGACGATCGAGAAGCGGCAGGGGTTGAAGATCGCCTGCCCCGAGGAGATCGCGTACCGTATGGGCTGGATCGATGCGGCACAGCTCGAGCGGCTCGCTGCGCCGCTGGTCTCCAGCGGCTACGGCCAATACCTGCAGGCGATCCTGCGCGACCGCATCTTCTGATCCGCACCGATCCACCGCAGCAAAGGGCGCATCGATGAACGTCACCCGCACCGAATTGCCCGACGTCCTGGTGCTCGAGCCGAACGTGTTCGAGGACTCGCGCGGCTGGCTGTTCGAGAGCTACAACGCGCGGACCTTCCGCGACGCGACCGGCAGCGACCCGTCGTTCGTTCAGGACAACCAGTCGCACTCGCGCCACGGCGTGCTGCGCGGGCTGCACTACCAGATCCGGCAGGCGCAGGGCAAGCTGATCCGGGTCACCGCCGGCGAGATCTTCGACGTCGCCGTCGACTTGCGCCGCAGCTCTCCGACGTTCGGCCGTTGGGAAGGCATCGTGCTGTCGGCGGCGAATCGCCGGATGGCGTGGATCCCGCCCGGATTCGCGCACGGCTTCCTGGTGCTGTCGGATGCCGCCGACGTGCTGTACAAGGCGAGCGACTTCTATGCGCCGCAGCACGAGCGCACGCTCGCCTGGGACGATCCGGCGCTGCGGATCGGCTGGCCGCTCGAGCGGCTTCGGCTCGACGCGCCGATCGTGTCGCCGAAGGATGCGGCCGGCGCCCCGCTGTCGAGTGCAGAGACATTCGAATGAAGCTGCTCGTGACCGGCTGCCAGGGGCAGCTCGGCTGGGAGCTGATGCGTTCGCTGCAGCCGCTGGGCGAGGTGATCGGGGTCGACCGGCGCCAGTGCGACCTCGCCGATCCGGACTCGGTGATCCGCATGCTGCGCGAGACGCAGCCCCAGGGGGTCGTCAACGCCGCCGCCTACACCGCAGTCGACAAGGCCGAGAGCGATCCTCAGGCCGCCGCTGCAGTCAACTCGACTGCGCCGGGCGTGCTGGCCGAGCAGTGCCGCCGGCTCGGCGCGCTGCTGGTGCATTATTCGACCGACTATGTATTCGACGGCGCCAGCGCTGCGCCGTACCGCGAGGACGATCCGACGGCGCCGCTGAACGAATACGGGCGCAGCAAGCTCGCCGGCGAGCGCGCGATCCGCGCCGCCGGCGACCGCTACCTGATCCTGCGCACCAGCTGGGTCTATTCGCTGCGCGGCGCGAACTTCGTGCGCACGATCGCGCGGCTTGCGCAGACGCGCGATACGCTGCGGATCGTCGACGACCAACTCGGCGCGCCGACGTCGGCTGCATGGCTGGCCGATCTGACGGCGCAGATGATCGGTCGCGAGTCCGGCCGCGGGCCCGCGCCGGGCAGCGGGCTCTGGCATGCGAGCTGCGCCGGCGTCACGAGCTGGCACGGCTTCGCCGATGCGATCCTGCAGACGTTGGCGGGGAAACGGGCGGCGCGGCCGGAGTTCATGCTCGACAAGCGCCCGCAGCTGGTGCCGATCCCGTCGTCGGAATACCCGGTGCCGGCGCGCCGGCCGGCGAATTCGCGGCTGGCGCTCGATCGGCTGCAGCACGACTGGGGATTGCACGCGCCGGACTGGCGGGCGGCGCTGCAGCTGGTGCTGCGCGACGCCTGACGCGGCAGGCACCTGCGGGCGCCGGCACCGATCAGTTCGCCGCCGCTTTCGAAAGCGCTGCAGCCTGCTGCAGATGCCATCGCACGGTGCGCGCGATGCCGTCGCGCAACTCGACCTGCGGCCGCCAGTCCAGCAGCGACGTCGTATCCGCGATGTCGGCGGCGAACGCATCGCCGGGTCGATCCGGAAGCACCCCGTAAACCGGCGCGACATCGGTTCCAAGACAGTCGCAGATCGTCTCGACGACGTCGCGCGCGGTGACGGCGCGTCCATGGCCCACGTCGAGCGTGGGCGGCAGCGGCGCCGGCGCGCCGCCGATCCGCAGCAGCGCATCGACGACGTCGTCGATGTAGATCCAGTCCTCGCGCCGGTTGCAATGCGACAGCCGCGGCGGCGTTCGCTGCAGCAGCGAACGGATCACGTACGGAACCAGCCGCGTGTCGTTCGGGTCCGCAGGCCCGTACGTCATGCCGATCCGCGCCGACACCACGTCCAGCGCATGATGCTCGCGCAGGTGCCGCGCGATCATTTCGGCCGCGACCTTCGCTGCGCCGTACGCAGTGTGGAACTGCGGCACGTCGGTCCACGGGTTCGAGCATTCGAGCGTCCCGGCGGTGACGACGCGCGCGTCCGGGCAATGCCGGGCGACGGCCAGCAACAGGTTCGCGGTCGCGACGACGTTCGCATCGAACGCGCTCGCGGCGCCCGCAAGCCCGCGATCGCGCGACGAGCCGGCCAGATGGAACACCCGCGCGGGTTGGATCCGCCCGATCACCGCATCGATCTGCGCGCGATCGAGCAGGTCGCATTGGACCCATAACACGTGCGCCGCGCCGTCGGGCCGCTGCGGCGGCCGGCGGCTGATGCACAGCGTGTCGCAGCCCTCGCCCTCGAGCCGGCGACTGACGTGCGAGCCGAGAAAGCCGGTGGCACCGGTGACGAGGACGCGAGAGGAACGAGCCGCCAAGTAGGATCCCAGGTCTCGCCCGGGACTGCCTGGCCGGCGAAACTGCGCCGACTATAAGCGATATCGGCGGCGGCTGCTGCGATTACCCCTAACGGGTTTTCAGGCGATCGCCACCGATGCGCCGCGATACCGGCGGATCGAGCGGTCGACGCCGCGGTGCGGTTCGATGCCGCGCACGGCCGACAGATAACGTTCGCCCAGCGTCGCCAGCAACCGCGTCTTGCCGGTGCACTCGAAGCCGTCGATCGCAGTGACCGGGTTCAGCTCGGTC
>DATLGW010000876.1:0-10742 GCA_035540315.1 Burkholderiaceae bacterium
GGCCGAACCCGGCCCGCGACCGCGCCCGGGAAGCCGATCTGCGGCGGCTGCCCGAATCCCAGCGACGTATACATCTCCCACATCTGCTGCGCCGGCAGGTCCAGCGCCATCTTCACCGTGCCGACGTTCGATGATTTTTGCACGATCTGCTCGACGGTCAGCAGCCCATGGCGCTTGACGTCGCCGATCGTGTGCCGGCCGATCGTCAGGCGGCCCGGGTCGGTCTGGATCACCGTCTCGGGCCGCACCCGTCCGAGCTCGAGCGCGAGCGCCGCGGTGAACGGCTTCATCGTCGAGCCCGGCTCGAACGTGTCGGTGATCACGCGGTTGCGCAGCTGCGCGCCCGACAGCTCGCGGCGGTCGTTCGGGTTGTAGGTCGGCCAGTTCGACAGCGCCAGCACCTCGCCGGTGCGCACGTCAATCACCAGCGCCGCGCCCGCCTTGGCCTTGTGGTCGCGCACCGCGTCGCGCAGCGCCGCGAATGCCAGGAACTGGATCTTGCTGTCGATCGACAGCTCCAGATCGGCGCCGTCCTGCGGCTCGCGAATCGAGCGGACGTCCTCGATCACGCGCCCCAGATTGTCGCGAATCACGCGCCGGCTGCCGGGTCGTCCGGCGAGCAGCTGCTGCTTCGACAGCTCGAACCCCTCCTGTCCGACGTCCTCGACGTCGGTGAAGCCGACGATGTGCGCCATCGTCTCGCCTTCGGGGTAGTGGCGCTTGAACTCGCGCCGCTGGTGGATGCCCCGCAGCCCCAGCGCAGCGACCTGGGCGGCGACGTCGGCATCGACCTGACGGCGCAGGTAGACGAACGTGCGGTCGGTGTCGGCGAGCCGCTCGCGCAGCTGCGCGTCGGAAATGCCGATCAGCCGCGCCAGCTGCCGCAGCTTGTCGGGCGGCGCGTCGACGTCCTCGGGTATCGCCCAGATCGCGCGCGCCGGCAGGCTCGACGCGAGCACCACGCCGTTGCGGTCCAGGATCTTGCCGCGCGTGGCCGGGACCTCGAGCGTGCGGCCGTAACGAACCTCGCCCTGGCGCTGCAGCCACTCGTTGCTCCATGCCTGCAGGTAGAACGCGCGCCCGAGCAGCGCGGTGAACGACAGCGCAAGCAAACCCATCAGCACGTGCGAGCGCCAGGCCGGCAGCTTCGCGCGCAGCAGCTCGTTGGCGGCAAACTGAACCGAGCGGGTCATCAGCGCGAGTCCTTCGCGACGGGAGTCAGGTACAGCGTTCGCTCGGGCGCCAGCGGCGCCATCCCCAGGTCGCGCCGCGCGACCGCATCGATCAGCGCATGGCGGGCCAGCTGCGTCTGCTCGAGCTGCAGCCGGTTCCACTCGACGTCGTAATGGCGCGACTGCGCCTGCGCGCGCTCGAGCTCGATCACCAGCTTGCGGGCGCGGTGCTGCGACGTGACCAGCAGCAGCGCGCACGACAGCAGCATCGTCAGCAGCAGCACGGCGACGCGCCCCATCGCGTGGTCAGATCCGCTCGGCGATCCGCAGCACCGCCGAGCGCGCGCGCGGGTTCGCGGCGATCTCGACGGCGTCCGGCAGCACCCGGGCGATCGGCTTCAGCCGCAGCGCGCGGCCTGGCAGCCGCGCGCCGGTGATCGGGTGCCGCTCGCCCGGCGCGTCGACTCCGCGGCCCGCCTCGGCAGCGACGAACTGCTTGACGCGGCGATCCTCGAGCGAATGGAAGCTGATCACGGCGAGACGTCCGCCGACGGCCAAACGGTCGACTATCCGTTCCAGGAAAGCTTCGAGCTCCTCAAGCTCTTGATTGACGAGAATCCGTAGAGCTTGAAAGGTGCGTGTGGCCGGGTCTTTGCCCACCTCCGGCCGCCTCTGGCGGCGGCGGACGACGTCCGCCACGAGGCGGGCAAGCTCTCCGGTTGTTTGAAACGCGTCGCCACCGGCATCCCCGCGGCGAGCAACAATCGCCTTTGCAAGCGGAACAGCAAACCGTTCTTCCCCATAGTCCCTCAGTACCTCCGCGATTCTCTGTTCCGACGCTTGCAACAACCACTGCCTCGCGGACATGCCTTGCGTCGGGTCCATTCGCATGTCCAGCGGACCATCGCCCCGAAAGCTGAAGCCCCGCGCCGGGTCGTCGAACTGGGGAGAGGACACGCCGAGGTCGAGCAACGCGCCGTCGATCCGCTCGATCCCGCGCTGCGCGAGCAACGCGTCGATCTGCGAGAACCGCGCATGCACCAGCTCGAAACGCCGATCCCCCCATTCGCGCCCGACTGCGATCGCTTCCGGATCGCGGTCGATCGCCAGCAACCGCCCTGCGGGCCCCAGCCGGCGCAGGATCTCGCCGCTGTGGCCGCCCCGACCGAACGTCGCATCGACGTAGCAACCGTCGGGCCGGATCGCCAACCCGTCGATGCACGCATCGAGCAACACCGGCCGATGCGCCCGCCGCGCGTCGTCGTCGTCGACCAAGGCCCGCGCCTACAGCGACAATCCCGACAGCGCCTCGGGCATCCCGCCTGCGATTGCTTCACTCTCCTTCGCTGCCAGCAACGCCGCATCCCAGATCTCGAAATGCGTGCCCATTCCCAGCAGCATCACGTCCTTCGCCAGCCCCACCGCCTTGCGCAGCTCCGGCGGAATCAGCACCCGATCGGCGCTGTCCATTTCCACGTCGGCGGCATTGCCCAGAAAGAACCGGCGCCAGCCGCTGGCGCTGATCGGCAGCGCCGCGATCTTCTCGCGCACCGCCTCCCACGCCGGCCGGGGAAACATCAGCAGGCAGCCGTCCGGGTGCCGGGTCAGCGTCAATCGACCCTCGCACTGCACCGCGAGCGCGTCACGATGCCGGGCCGGCACGGTCATGCGGCCCTTGGCATCGATAGCCAGCGCGGAGCTGCCTTGAAACATCCCCTGCCCGATCCGTTCTTTGGCGGGTGCGAGCCTTCATCAGACCCACTTTGATCCACTTTCCAACACCTTTTCCCACTTTAACCGAACGCCGCGAGGACGGTCAAGCCGAAACGGATTTTTCCTTGCTGTGACAAGGACTTACGTATTTCCCGAGGGTGGATGCAATCACAGTCCGCTCGTCTGGAGTCCACGCATATCGCAGGATGCGGGTCGCGCAGGACGGCGGCGGGGCGCGGCGCGAGCGCGCCGGTGACGGCGCCGGGGCAATCCGGTGACGGTGATCGCGAAGAGAAGTCGGAGCAGGCCTGTAGGCCGGATTCTGTGCGCCGGCGCGAGCCGGCGTGACGATCATTCCTCTGGGCCTGCGGTTGCCCGCGAGGCTCTAGCCACCTACCCGCACGCTCGGACGGGCATCCTGTGCGGCCTTGCGGGCCGCGCGCGTGCCTATGCGGTGTTGCTCCGGGTGGGGTTTGGCGTGCCGTTGCCGTCGCCGGCAACGCGGTGAGCTCTTACCTCGCCTTTTCACCCTTGCCTGCGCGCCCGAGGGCGCGCCGGCGGTCTGTTTTCTGTGCCACTTTCCGTCGCCTTGGGCGGATCGTCGGATCCGCTTGCTGCGCCTGGCCGTTAGCCAGCACCCTGCCCGAGGGAGTCCGGACCTTCCTCCGGCCAATGGCCGGCGACCGTCCGGCCTGCTCCGAACTGCGATTTTACCG
This sequence comes from Burkholderiaceae bacterium, assembly GCA_035540315.1. Lineage (GTDB taxonomy): Bacteria > Pseudomonadota > Gammaproteobacteria > Burkholderiales > Burkholderiaceae_E > DATLGW01. The sequence continues at coordinate 3,602 of DATLGW010000876.1, forward strand.
CGTCGCGGCCGCCGGCGCGACGTCGTTTGGCGCCGACAGACGGTGTTTACAGCGGTGCGAGCGCCAGCTTACAGTGGCCGCGACGTCCGGAAGGGATACAGGCATGGGAACTCGGATCACGTGGCTTGCCGCCGCGATCGCGCTGGCCGGCTGGGCGGGCGCCGCGGCGGCAATCGAGCTCGGCGACGCCAGCGTCATGTCGCAGCAGGGCCAGCGCCTGAAGGTCGCGATTCCGTTCGGCGCGATACCCGGCGAGCGCGTGCCGGTGCTGCGGGTGATGGTCGAGTCAGTCGAGGCGCCGGCGGGGTTCGCCGCGCCCGACGCGGGCGGTTTCACCGTCGCGATGCCGGACCGCCGCCGCGTGATCTACCTGCAGTCGCGCGAGCCGGTGACGGCGCCGTCGCTGACGATGCGGCTGCGCATCGTCGGCGACGAGCAAAGCCCGTCGATTCCGGTGACGCTGCGGCTGCCACCGGCGGTCGCCTCGGCCCCGGACGTCGTCACTGCCGCCGCGCGCTGACGCCGCGCGCCGCGTCAGCGCGGGCCGTGGCCGCCGCTGCCGTGGCCCGCGCCGTGACCGGCTCCGTGCGCTGCGCCGTGGCCGGCTCCCGGCGCTGCGCCGTGACCTGGCGCCTCGCGCACCGAGATCTCGACCCGCTGCTCGCCTGAGCGCTCGAAGCGCAGCGTCAGCGCAATCCGCTCGCCTTCGTTGAGCGGCCGCTTCAGCCCCACCAGCATCATGTGCAGTCCGCCCGGCTGCATCCGCACGGTACCGCCCGCCGGCACCGCGAGTGCCGGTACCTCGCGCATCTTCATCACGTCGCCTTCGCGGATCGTCTGGTGCAGCTCGACCCGCTCGGCAACCGGCGTCGAGCCGGACACCAGCCGGTCCTCGGCGGCACCGCCGTGCAGCACCAGATACACCGACCCGACGCGGGCAGTCGGCACCGTCGCGCGCGCCCACGACTGCGGATCGACCCGCGGAGCGGCGGCGGCCGCGGCCGCGGCGGCTGCGGGCGCGGCGCCGGCTGCGGCGGGCGGCTGCGCCGCCACGGACACCGTTGCGGCCGCCGCGAACGCGAGCGCCAGCAACCGAGCGGCGGAGCCGCGCTTCGTCAGCGTCGGAAACATGCAGTCGCCTTCCTCATGCGCGGCGGCCGACGACCGCCGACGGGTTGTCCTCGATGTAGCCGGTGACGATCGAATCGAAGTCGCGATCGGCGCGGAATCCCATCGCGACAGCGCGCGCCGTGTCGAAGCGCGGCGCCCACGTTCGCACCAGCCGCATCACCGACTCGTCGGGCTGCGGCCGGATCCGGCCGACGACCTGATCGCCGCCGATCCGCCGCAGCGCGTCGATCGCTTCAGTCATCGACACCGTCAGCCCCGGCAGGTTCAGGCTGCGATGCCAGCCCCATTGCTGCGGCGACAGCCGCAGCGCATGCAGGAACATCGCGATCACCGCCCGCGGCGATGCGACCCACATCTCGGTCTGCGGCGGCACCGGCAGCACCGCCTCGTGTCCCGCGAGCGGCTCGCGGATGATGCCCGACGCGAAGCCCGACGCGGCGCCGTTCGGCAGCCCCGGCCGCACGACCACCGTCGGTACCCGCACGCTGCGGCCGTCGATGAAGCCCTTGCGCGTGTAGTCCTGCACCAGCAGCTCGCCGATCAGCTTCTGGATCCCGTACGACCCCTGCGGCGTCGGCGGCGTCGCGTCGGTGACCACCGGCGGCAGGTCGCCGCCGAACACCGCGACCGAGCTCGAGAACAACACGCGCGGCTGATTGCCCGCGGCGCGGCACGCCTGCAGCAATGCTCGCGTGCCGTCGACGTTCACGCGCATGCCGAGGTCGAAATCGGCCTCGGCCGTCCCGCTGACGACCGCTGCCAGGTGGACGACGATGCCGGTGTCGCGATCGACCAGCGGCTCGAGCGCGCGCGGCTCGCCGATGTCGCCGGTCACGTAGTTCACGCGCGGATCGCCCAGCACGCCGGCGGTGCGGTCGAATGCGACGATCGAATCGATCTGCGGCTGCGCCGGCCGACCCGCCGCATCATGCAGCTCGAACCGCGGTTGCGCGAGCAGCGCAGCGATCAGCTGCTGTCCAAGAAAGCCGGAACCCCCGGTCACCAGGATCTTCATCGTTCAACGCACCTTTCGCAACGCTTTCTCGAAGAAATCATCGGCGCCGAAATTTCCGGATTTCAGCGCCAACGCCACCGCCAGATCGATTCCCGCCAGCGCCGGCACGCCCGGATCGATCTCGTCGCCGATCGCCAGCGCCTTCAGGCCCAGCGCCTGCACGACCGCACCCGACGTCTCGCCGCCGGCGACGATCTGGCGCGACACGCCGGCCGCGTGCAGGCGGCGCGCGAGCTCGCCGAAGAAGCGCTCGATCGCGTTCGCGACCGCATCGGCGCCGAAGCGCCGCTGCGCCGCGCCGACGGTCTCCGGATCGGCGCTGCTGTAGACCAGCGGCGCCGGCTCGGGCGCCTGCTGCAGCACCCAGTCGGCAATTGCGGCCGCATCGAGCTCGCCCGACAGCAGCGGTTCGGCCGCGATCAGCCGCGACGGCGCCCGCTGCCGGTACACGTCGACCTGCCGCCGCGTCGCCGCCGAACAGCTGCCCGACAGCACGGCTGCGCGTCCGCCCAGCGCAGGCAGCGGCTGTTCGGCCCTGCGCAGCAGGCCCGCGCGGCGAAAATTTTCGGGCAGGCCCAGCGCGATGCCCGAGCCGCCGGTGATCAGCGCCGCACCGGCACAGGCCTCGCCGAGCGCGCGCAAGTCGACGTCGGCAATCGCATCGGCGATCGCGAGCCGCACGCCCGCCTCGCTCAGTCGCTGCAATTCGTCGGCAATTGCCGCGCTGCCGCGCGCGACCACGCCGTGTGCGAGCAGCCCCACTGGAAACTGCGTCTGACGCTGCAGCCAGCGCACCAGATTCGCGTCGGTCATCGGCGTCAGCGGATGCTTTTCCATGCCGCTCTCGTTCAGCAGCTTGTCGCCGACGAACAGGTGTCCCTGATAGACGGTGCGGCGGTTCGTCGGAAACGCCGGGCATGCGATCGCGATCGATGCATCGAGCGCCTCGAGCAGCGCCTGCGCGACCGGCCCGATGTTGCCGCGCGGCGTGGAGTCGAACGTCGAGCAGTACTTGAACAGGATCTGCCGCGCACCCTCGCCGCGCAGCCAAGCGAGCGCGGCCAGGCTCTGCGCGACCGCGTCGGCCGGCTCGATGCTGCGCGACTTCAGCGCAATCACGACCGCGTCGGCGTCGAGCCGCAGATCGGGCGGCGGCACCCCGATCGTCTGCACGGTGCGCATGCCCTGCCGGACCAGCGTGTTCGCCAGGTCGGAGGCTCCGGTGAAATCGTCGGCGATACAGCCCAGCAGCATGGTCGCGTCGTCGTGGGGCGTGGCGAGGAAGTTCGATCGCGGATCGCGCGCAGCGCGCGAGCTCATCCGGCGCGCGAGCGCCGGCCGCGAAAGACCGCTGCATCATTGTAGAACGTCGGGTCCTCGTTGGCCGCGCACCAGCCCGGCAACCCGAGCACCGGCAGCGGCGCGAACGATCGCGGCGACAGCGCGGCGCCTGCGAGCGCTTTCGCGATGCCGGCATCGAGCGCATCGAGCGCGTCGGCGCCCACGGCCGCCGGTCCGGGCGCGACGTCGTCGGCGATCCACGCATGCGCAGTCAGCGCCTTGTACGGCGCGGCCAGCTTGTCGAGCAACGCATGGCCGAACGCGATGACCGCGACGTCGCGAACCGCGTCGGCGCGGCGCTCGACGAACAGCCGGCGCCATGCGTGATCGCGCAACGCATCGGTCAGCGAGCGATCGCGCGCCACCCACAGCACCGCGTTCTCGTCGAACAGCGTGGCCGCATCGCGCAGCGGGCCGCGGCGCCCCGACACGCCGTCAGCGTCGATCGCGTCCGCGTGCACCTCGTTCAGCCGCGCCTTCGCGCGCGGAAAACGCAGCCACACCAGCGCGTTCCACAGATCGTGCCGCGTGCCGGACCCCGCGACCCGCGTCGGCACTTCGCCGCACTGCGCGATCGACGATTCGTAACGATCGACGCGGCGCAGCGACGCATCGACGAACCGAATCGGGATCCCGGCGGCGTTGCGCACGTCGCGCTGCTGCGCAAGCGCGTTCAGCGTGCCGAGGATCGGTTCGCTGCCGCGATCGCGCAGCCGCGCGAGCAGCTCGCGGTACGGCTGCAGCCATGGCGCCGCGGCGTCGAGCTCGGCTGCGGTCAGCGCGTCGCCGACGGCCATCGACGGCCCGCCTTCATCGCGGTCGCGCGATGCCGGCGACGATCGCATTCCGTAGCGGCGCTAAGCCGGCGCCGCGAGCCGCCACGGCAGCGTGCGACCGGCCGCCAGCGGCACCAGCGTCGCGTCGCCGAAAGGCAGCTCGGCCGGCACCTGCCACGGTTCGCGACGCAGCTCGATCCGGTCGCGGTTGCGCGGCAGCCGGTAGAAATCGGCGCCGAAGAAGCTCGCGAACCCCTCGAGCGCCTGCAGCGCGCCCGCCTGCTCGAAAGCCGTCGCATACAGCTCGATCGCGTGCAGCGCGGTGAAGCAGCCGGCGCAGCCGCAGTCGTGCTCCTTCAGCCCGCGCGCATGCGGCGCGCTGTCGGTGCCGAGGAAATAACGCGGATCGCCACCGGTGGCCGCCTCGACCAGCGCCGCCCGATGCTCCTCGCGCTTGAGCACCGGCAGGCAATACCAGTGCGGGCGGATCCCGCCGGCGAACAGCGCATTGCGGTTGTACAGCAGGTGATGCGCGGTGATCGTCGCGCCCAGCGTCGCCGCCGCGGCGTCGCTCGAATCGCGCACGTACTGCACCGCGTGCCGGGTCGTGATGTGCTCGAACACGATCCGCAGCGCCGGAAACGTGCGGCGCAGCGGCTCGAGCACCGTGTCGATGAACACCGCCTCGCGGTCGAACACGTCGACCGCGGGATCGGTGACCTCGCCGTGGATCAACAGCGGCAGCGCGCCCCGCTGCATCTCCTCGAGCGCCGGCGCGAGCCGCCGCAGGTCGGTCACGCCTTCGTCGGAGTTCGTCGTCGCACCGGCCGGATACAGCTTCACGCCCTTGACGAAACCGCTGTCGATCGCGCGGCGGATCTCGTCGGCGCGCGTATTGTCGGTCAGGTACAGCGTCATCAGCGGCTCGAAGCGCGCGACCGCCGCGTCGCCGCCGGCATCGCGCAGCGCTGCGACGATGCGTTCGCGGTAAGCGGCGGCGGCGGCGACGGTCGTCACCGGCGGCTTCAGGTTCGGCATCACGATCGCGCGCGCGAACTGCCGCGCGCTCGCGGCAACGACCGCGCGCAGCGCGTCGCCGTCGCGCAGGTGCAGGTGCCAGTCGTCCGGTCGGGTCAGGCTGATCGAATCCATCGGACGATTCTAAGGCCGCGAGGACAAAGAACCGTGTCGCGTGCCGCCGCTGGCGGGGCGTCCGACGCGCGTGCATACTGGCAGCGCCCGCAGCGGCGAGGTCCCGATGGCTCCCAGCACGAAGCGCAATGCCCGCCCACCGCGCACCAGGTCCGTGCCGGCACCGCGCGCGGCACGGCAGACGGGACCGGCGCTGGCGAACGAGCTGCTTGCAGGGCATCCGGCGCAGCCGGTGCCGGCTGCAGCGCAAGCCGCCGGCGCGGCAGCGCCGCGGCCGCCGGGGCAGATCGTGCTCGTGCTGCAGGGCGGCGGCGCGCTCGGCGCGTATCAGGCGGGCGTCTACCAGGCAATGCACGAGGCGGACATCGAGCCCGACTGGCTGATCGGCACGTCGATCGGCGCGATCAACGCAGCGATCATCGCCGGCAACGCGCCGGCTCGGCGCGTGCAGCAGCTCGCGCGGTTCTGGGAGTCGCTCGAATGGCGTTCGCCGTTCGGCGGCATCCCGATGCAACCGGGGCTGATCAATGCGACCGCGCTTGCGACGACGCTGGCACGCGGCGTCGCCGGATTCTTCACACCGCATCCGGCATCGTGGTGGAGCCTGCTGGCGCCGCTCGGCGTCGAGCGGGCCGCGTTCTACCGCACCGACGGCGGCGTGTACTCGCACACGCCGATCGAGGCGGTGCTCGCCGACTATCCGCGGCGCAGCTCGACGATCTTCACGGTGCACCTGTGGAACCCGAGCGGCACCGAGCCCGAATCGATCTGGCAGGTGCTCGGCCGGCAGAAGGACATCCAATACGCAAGCCGCGCCGCCAGCCACATCGCCCGACAAAAGGAGCTGCACCGGCTGCGCCACGTGATCAGCGAACTCAGTCGGCGGATTCCGAAGCGGCTGCGCGAGACCGACGAGGTCCGCGAGCTCGCGGCATGGGGGTGCCGAACGACGATGCACGTCGTGCGGCTGCTCGCGCCGCGGCTGATCGACGAGGACCACACGAAGGACGTCGACTTCACGCCGCAGGGGATCCGCGCGCGCTGGCAGGCGGGCTACGCCGACGCGGCCGACGCGATCGCGCAGGCGCCATGGGCGCGCTCGGTCGATCCGATCGAAGGCGTCGTCGTGCACGAGCACGAATCGATGAGCGCGATCACGACCGTCTGACGATCACACGTGCTTGTGCTGCTCGTAGAACGCGAGGATCTTCGGCAGGGCCCGGTGCAGCGCAGCCACGACGGCCGGATCGAAGTGCCGGCCCGAATCCTGATCGATCGCCGCCAGCGCACGATCGATCGGCCACGCCTCCTTGTACGGCCGGCGTGACGTCAGCGCGTCGAACACGTCGGCTACGGCCACGATGCGGGCCGAAAGCGGGATCGCTTTCCCTGCAATCCCGCGCGGATAGCCCGACCCGTCCCACTTCTCGTGATGTCCCTCGGCGATCTCGATCCCGATCGCGAAGACGCTGCGGCCGCGCTGCTGCATCTGCGCTTCGCACCGCCGCAGCACCGCGCCGCCGACCAACGAATGCCGCATCATCTCGGTCCGCTCTTCGTCGGTGAGCCGGCCCGGCTTCAGCAGGATCGAATCCGAGACGCCGACCTTGCCGATGTCGTGCATCGGCGCGAAGCGTCGCAAGTCCTCGATGTAGCGTGCGTCGATCGTTGCCGCGTGTGCGGGGTCCCGGCCCAGCTCGCTGGCGAGGATCGACGAATACATGCT
>DATLGW010000877.1:0-3772 GCA_035540315.1 Burkholderiaceae bacterium
GTACTGCAGCACCTGCGATCGATCCGGCGCTGAAGACCGCCCCGCCCGATCGCAGGTGCTGCAGTACGACGTCGGAACGCACGCTCGGCGACAGCTCCCCGGTGATCGTCGGTCGCGACACCAGGATCTCCTCGTTCGCCACCAGATAGGTCGCATCGAACGGTTTGGAGGTCGCCAGCACGAACGCTGCCGGATCGATCGCGTGGATCGGCGGCCTGGCGCGCGCCGGCGGCGATGCGGCCGTGCAGCGAATCACGCGCAACGTGCTGATGCGGTTCCTGCAGCCCGAGCCGCTCGCGCCCCGGGAGGAGCCACGCCCTGGCTGAGCCTGCGATCCTGCTCGAGTCGGGCGACACCCGCGCGGGCATCGCTGCGTTGGGTGCCGAGTTGTGTCGCTGGAGCGTTGCCGGACGCGACCTGTTGTGGTCGGGCGATCCACGCTGGTGGCCGCGGCACAGCCCGGTGCTGTTTCCGGTCGTCGGCCAGCTGCACAGCGGATGCGCGCGCGTGGCGGGCGTGTCCCATCCGATGCCGCGACATGGATTCGCCGCGACGCAGCCGTTCGAGCTGCGTGAGCACGCGCCGGACCGCGCGGCGCTGGTGTTGCACAGCAATGCCGTCACGCGCGCCGCCTACCCGTTCGAATTCGAGCTGCGCGTCGAGTACCGCGCGGTGCCCGATGGCATCGATGCCGCGTTCACCGTGCACAATGCCGGCGACGCCCCGATGCCGTACGCGATCGGCTGGCATCCGGGCTTCCGCTGGCCGTTCTCGCAAGCGCTCGCGCGCGGACATGCGATCGAGTTCGAGCAACAGGAATCGCCGTGGGTTCCCGTGATCGTCCACGACGGCCTGTTCTCGGCGGCGCGGCGCCCGGTGCCGCTTCAGGGACGGCGGTTGCCGCTGCAGCCGGCGCTGTTCGACAACGAAGCGCTGTGCTTCCTGAACGCGCGCAGCCGCGCGCTGCGATTCGGATCGCCCGACAACGCGGCAATCGCAGTGCGCGCGCAGCACTTCGCGCACTGGGCGCTGTGGTGCCCGCCCGGCGCGCCGCTGCTGTGCATTGAAGCGTGGACCGGCCACGGCGATGCGCCGGACTTCGACGGCGAGCTCGCCGAGCGGCCGTCGATGCGCCGGCTGCAGCCGGGGCAGACCGGCAGCCACCGCGTCGAGCTGCGTTTCGAGCCGGCGGAGCACGCGCCGTGACTGCAGCGCAGGTCGTCCACTGCGAACCCGACGCGCTCGGCGAGTCGCCGCTGTGGCACCCGCTCGAGCGCCGCCTGTACTGGGTCGACGCGTTCGCGCCGGCGATCCGGCGGCTCGATCCCGCGAGCGGCCGCGTCGAGAGCTTCGCGCTGCGCGACGACGTCGGCTCGTTCGTTTTCTGCAGCGACGGCACGCTGATCGCCGGCACGAGGGCCGGTTTCCAGCGGGTCCGGCTGCACGGTGGCAGCGCACACTGCGAGCAGCTCGCCGATCCGCTGGCGCGCGACCGCCGCCTGATGCTCAACGACGGCAAGTGCGACCGCCGCGGCCGCTACTGGTGCGCCAGCGTCCACTCGGATTTCATCGGGCGCCAGGCAGAGCTGTTCCGGCTCGACCCGAACCTGCAAGTGCGGCGCATCGACGGCGGCTTCGTGATCGGCAACGGAATCGCATTCTCCCCGGACGATCGGCTGATGTACCTCGCCGACAGCCGCGACGAGACCGTCTGGGTCTACGACTTCGACCTCGAGCGCGGCGAGCTCGCGAACAAGCGGCCGTTCTTCGGCACCGACGGCATCGATGGACGGGTCGACGGCGCGACCTGCGATCGCGACGGCAATTACTGGTGCGCGCTGGTTCATGGTGCCGCGATCGCTTGCATCTCGCCCGCGGGCAGAATGATCGAGCGCATCCCGGTCCCGGCGCGGCACCCGACGATGGTCGCGTTCGGCGGTGCCGAGCTCGACCAGCTGTACGTCACCAGCGCCCGCTGCCTGTTGGCTGCCGGCGAATTGCCGCAATGGCCGGCCGCCGGCGCGCTGTTCCGCATCGACGGGCTCGGCGCGCGTGGCGTGGCCGAGCCGCTGTTCGGCGTGCCGAGCTGAGAACTCACGGAGCGATTGCGATGCCCTCGGTACTGATCACCGGCTGTGACACCGGCCTCGGTCGCGAATTCGCGATCCAGTATGCGCGCGCCGGCTTCACCGTCTGGGCGACCTATGCGGATCCGGCGAACGCGATCGGCGACGAGCGGATCCGGCATCACGCGCTCGACGTCACCGATTTCGCGCAGTTCGCCGCGCTGAAGCAGGCGGTCGGCGACGCGCCGGTCGACCTGCTGATCTCGAACGCCGGCATCGGGCGCGACACCGGGCAGCTCGGCATGCTCGATTTCGACTACGTGCACCGGATGCTTGCCGTCAACACGGTTGGGCCGCTGAAGCTGGTCGAGACGTTCGCCGACAACGTCGCGGCAAGCCGGCTGCGGCGCATCGTGCTGGTGACGAGCCGGATGGGATCGATCGAATCGAACCTGTCGGGCGGGCACTACGGCTACCGCGCGAGCAAGGCGGCGCTCAATGCGATCGGCCGCAGCCTCGCGCTCGATCTGTTCCCGCGCGGCATCACCGTCGCGCTGATCCACCCGGGCTGGGTCGCGACCGCCGGCGGCGGGTCCGACGCGCCGCTGACCGCGCAGCAGAGCGTGCAGGCGATGCGCGACACGATCGCGAAGCTCGGCAACCACGAGACCGGCGTCTACCTGACCCATGACGGGCGGCTGTTGCCATGGTGAACGCAGGCGACCCTGCGCGGTTCGATCTGCTGCTGACCGGAGGCCGGGTCATCGATCCGCGGCATCGGCTCGACGCGGTGTGCGACGTTGCCGTGCGCGACGGCCGGATCGCTGCCGTCGCCCCCGATCTGCCGCGCGCGAACGCCGATCGCGTCCGCGACGCCCGCGGAACCTGCGTGGTGCCGGGGCTCGTGGATCTGCACACCCACGTGTACCGCAAGGCGACGTCGTACGGCGTCGATACCGATTCGATCGCGCAGCGTTCGGCAGTTGCGACGATGGTCGATGCCGGCAGCGCGGGCGCCGGCAACTTCGCCGGTCTGCGCGAGTTCGTGATCGAGCGCGCTCGCACCCGGGTGCTCGCGTACCTGAACATCTCGTTCCCCGGCATCTTCGCGTTCGATCGTTCGGTGATGGCAGGCGAGGCGGCGCTGCGCGAGCTGCTGTCGGTCGATCGCTGCGTCGAGGTCGCGCGCGCGAACACGGACGTCGTCGTCGGCATCAAGGTCCGGCTGGGCGGCGCCGTGTCGGCCGGCGTCGGGCTCGAGGCGCTCGAGCGCGCGATCGACGCCGCGCAGGCGGTCGATCTGCCGGTGATGGCGCACATCGGCCGCCCGCCGCCGAGCTATGCCGAGGTCGTCGACCGGCTTCGGCCCGGCGACGTGCTGACGCACTGCTTCCGGCCGGCGCCGAATGCGCCGGTCGATTCGCAACGCAAGGTGCTGCCGGCGCTGCGCGCGGCACGCGCCCGCGGCGTGTTGTTCGACGTCGCGCACGGCATGGGCGCGTTCGGCTTCGACAGCGCACAGGCGGCGATCGACGACGGCTTCGCGCCCGACGTGGTATCGAGCGACGTGCACGCGTTGTCGGTGTTCGGCCCGGCGTACGACCTGCTGCACGTGATGAGCAAGCTGCTGAATTGCGGGATCGGATTCGTCGACGTCATCCGGATGGTTTCCGATGCGCCGGCGCGGGCGCTGCGTCGCGACGATC
>DATLGW010000878.1:0-3829 GCA_035540315.1 Burkholderiaceae bacterium
CAGATCGTCCTTCTTCGTGCCGGACACCCGCACGGCCTCGCCCTGGATCGCCGACTGCACCTTCATCTTGCTGTCCTTCAGCAGCTTGACGATCTTCTTCGCCGCGTCCGACGGCACGCCGTGCCGGATCGTGATCTGCTGCTTGACCTTGTCGCCGCCGATCTTCTCGATCTTGCCGTAGTCGAGGAACCGCACGTCGAGGTTGCGCTTCGCTGCCTTCGACAGCAGCACGTCGCGCAGTTGCCCGAGCTTGAACTCGTCGTCGGCATACGCCGTCAGCACCTTGTCGGCCTGCTCGACCCGCGCATCCGATCCCTTGAAATCGAACCGGGTCGACAGCTCCTTGTTGGTCTGATCGATCGCATTTCGGACTTCGACCATGTTGGCTTCGCAGACGATGTCGAACGATGGCATCGACGAACCTCGATTCGGACGCTGGAGTTGTCCGGCAGTCCAGTTTACTCCCCGGCCGCAGCGGCCCCGCCCGGATCGCCCGCGCGAGCAGCTCGCAAGCAGGTCGCTGACAAGACCGCATACAAAAGTGTTGACAAAGATGCGTACAGGCGGCTAGCTTCGCGTGATGACTGTCTCCACGGCGCGTGCCAGGACCGCCGGCCGGCCGTCCGCCAAGACGCCGCCCGGCGATCCGATGCCAGCCCCGCAGCGCGCGGCGGCCGGGGCGGCATCGCCGCGGGCGCCGTCACCCGGCGCGGGCGCGCGACGGGCGCAGGTGCTGGCGACGCTGCGCGAACGCATTGCGCGACAGCAGATCCCGCCGGGGGCCAAGCTGCGCGAGCACGAGCTCGCACTCGAGTTCGGCGTGCCCCGCAGCCAGATCCGCGAAGCGTTCTCGGCGCTCGAGCAGCGCGGGCTGATCGAGCGGATTCCGAATCGGGGGGCGATCGTCGCGCGGCTCGATCCGGAGCAGCTGTTCCAGATCTACGACCTGCGCGAGGTGCTCGAAGGCCTGTGCGCGCGCCTGGCAACGCAGAACGCGGCGCCCGAGTCCTGGCAGGATCTGGTCGAGCTGTTCGACGGTCCGATGCAGCAGTACGTCGAGCAGGGCGACTTCGAGCGCTTTCTCGCCGGCTACGAGAGGTTCCGCCGGCGCACGATCGAGGCGGCGGCCCACCCGCTGCTTGCGCAGATGCTCGACAGCATCTACGAGAAGACTCAGGTGCTGATTCGCCGCACGATCATCCTGCCGGGCCGCGCGAAGGTCGGATTGAGCGAGCACCGGGCGGTGCTCGCCGCGATGCGGCGCGGCGACGCGGACGCGGCCGAGCGGCTGCGTCGCGAGAACATGCGCAGCGCCCGCGAGTGCCTGCGCCGCTACCAGTCCTACATCCTGTGAGATGACGATGACGACCGCGACCGCCGCGCCGCCGCTCGCCGGCTACCGTGTGCTCGAGATGGGATCGACGGTCGCCGGTCCGTTTTGCGGGCGGCTGCTGGCCGACTTCGGCGCCGAAGTGATCAAGGTCGAGCCTGCCGAAGGCGATCCGGTGCGCACGATGGGCAAACGCTTTCACGGCAAGTCGCTGTATGCGGCCAGCATCTTCCGCAACAAGGCGCTGATCTCGGTGGATTTGCGCACGAGCGCCGGCCAGCAGCTGATCGCGCAGCTGGCGCGCCGCTGCGACGTCGTCGTCGAGAATTTCCGCCCGGGCGCTCTCGAGAAGTGGGAGCTGGGATACGAGCACCTCGCGCGGATGAACCCACGGCTGGTGATGGTGCGGATCAGCGGCTTCGGACAGGACGGTCCGTACAGCCAGCGCGCCGGATACGGCGTCATCGGCGAAGCCGTCAGCGGCCTGCGGCATCTGACCGGCGACCCCGATCGGCCGCCGTCGCGGGTCGCGGTGTCGCTGACCGATTACGTGACCGGTCTCTACGGGGCGTTCGGTGCAACGCTCGCGCTGCTGGCGCGCGAGAAGACGGGCCGCGGCCAGTTCGTCGACGCGGCGCTGTACGAGTGCGCGTTCAGCTTCATGGAGCCGTGGATTCCGGCTTACCAGAAACTGGGCCACGTTCCGATGCGCAGCGGCTCCAGACTGCCCGAGAGCACGCCGAACAATCTGTATCCGACATCGGACCAGCAGTTCATCCACGTCACGGCGATGGGCGAGTCGGTGTTCCGGCGGCTCGTCGCAGCGATGGGGCAGCCCGAGCTCGCCGACGACCCGCGCTTCGCGACGGCAGTCGCCCGGTCGGCGCATCACGAGGCGCTCGACGACGCGATCGCCGCCTGGACCACGCGCCATCCGCTCGAGCAGCTGGAACGCACGTTGCAGCAGGCCGAGGTCCCGGCGACCCGGATCTTCACGATCGCCGACATCTTCGGCGATCCGCACTACCAGGCTCGGCGGACGATCGTCGATGCACCCGACGACGAGCTCGGATCGGTCGCGATGGCGACCGTGGTGCCGCGGCTGTCGGCAACGCCCGGCGAGGTGCGGCACAGCGGCCGGCGCGTGGGCCAGGACACGCGCCGGGTATTGCGGGATCTGTTGGAACTGAGCGAGGAGCGGATCGCGGAGCTGGCAGGACAGCGCGTGATTTGCTGCGGCGACGGGGAGGCCGATGAATCCAGGTGACGGCGCCGCGCAGGACCGTTTCGCGCAGCTGCAGCGCGACTACGACGAGCGCCTGGCGAAGGCGCTGGCGATGGGCGGGCCCGAGAAGCTCGAGCGCCGACGGCAGGCGGGCGTGCTCAATGCGCGCGAGCGGATCGCGGCGTTGTGCGACCCGGGATCGTTCATCGAGTCGGGTCTGTTCAGCACGTCGGCGAATCCGGCCGATCGGGACCGGACTCCGGCCGACGGCAAGATCGCCGGCTTCGGTCGCATCGGCGGACGAGAGACCGCGATCGTGTCGAACGATTTCACCGTGATGGGCGCATCGAGCGCCGCGACCAACGGCCGCAAGATCGCCCACATGAAGCGAGTCGCGACCGACCGCGGGCTGCCGCTGGTGCTGCTGGGCGAGTCGTCTGGCGCGCGGATGCCTGACACGATGGGATCGCGCGGCATGGGCACGATGCTCGGCAACGACGGCACGCAGTACCGGCGGATGCGCGAGACGCCATGGGTGTCGGCGACGCTCGGGATGTCCTACGGCTCGTCGTCGTGGTACGCGGTGCTCGCGGACTTCAACGTGATGCGCAAGGGCGCGGTGCTCGCGGTGTCCAGCCCGCTGCTCGCATCGCTGGCGATCCGCGAGCGGGTGGATCCCGAGGAGCTCGGCGGCTGGCGCCTTCATGCGGAGGTCACCGGCCTGGCCGATCTGGTCGTCGATACCGACGAGGAGGCGCTGGCGGCGATCCGGCGCTTCCTCGGCTACCTGCCGAGCCATCACAACGAGGAGCCGCCGGCCGCTGCGGTGCCGCCGGGGTCGGGCGACGCGATGCGCGACATCCTGTCGCTGCTGCCTGCGTCGCGCACCCAGGTGTACGACGTGCGCAAGATGATCCATTCGATCGTCGATCGCGACAGCTTCTTCGAGCTGAAGGCGCGCTTCGGTCGCGTCGGCGTCACCGGGCTGGCGCGGCTCGGCGGGCGCACGGTGGGGATCGTCGCCAGCAACCCGTTGGTCAAGGGCGGCGCGCTCGACACCGACGCGTGCGACAAGATCACCAGCTTCCTGGTGCTGTGCGACTCGTTCAACATCCCGATCGTGCTGCTGGTGGACACGCCGGGTTTCGTGATCGGCACCGACGCGGAGCGCAAGCGCGCGCCCGGCAAGATCATGAACTTCATGAACGCGCTGTCGCTGACGACGGTGCCGAAGCTGTCGGTGATCCTGCGCAAGACCTACGGTCAGGCCTACC
>DATLGW010000879.1:0-1796 GCA_035540315.1 Burkholderiaceae bacterium
ATGGTCAGTCACGACAACGTCGCGTTCTATCTGTTGTCGCGTGCGGTGTCGCGGCTGTGCCGCGACACCGCACGCGACAACAGATAGAACGCGACGTTGTCGTGACTGACCATCGGCTCGGACATTGCCGCGATCGCTTCCGGCAGCGTGCGCAGCAGCTCGTCGGCCGGCACCTGGATCTTCTCGTGCACGGTGCCGTAGTGGCGCGCGACCAGATCGGAATACCGGAATTCGTCGCCGGCCTCCTCGTCGATTCGCTCGAAGCCGATCGAATAGGTCCTCAGATCCGGCGTGCCCGCCTCGGCCAGCAGGCCGGTGATCAGGCTGGAGTCCAGTCCGCCCGACAGCAGCACGCCGACCGGCACGTCGGCGATCAGCCGCCGGCGCACCGCGACCCGCAACGACTCGAGCACCATCGCCTTCCACTCCGGAAAGCCGCGGGCTTCGTCGGCTGCGTCGCGCGCGTAATCGAGCCGCCACCATGCGGCGACGTCGCAGCGGCCGCTCGGATGCACGGTCATCAGGCTCGCCGGCGGCAGCTTGCGCACGCCGCTGACGATCGTGTGCGGCGCCGGCACCACCGCATGGAACGTCAGATAGTGGTGCAGCGCTTGCGGGTCGATCGACGTGTCGATTCCGTCGGAAAGCAGCAGCGCCGGCAGCGACGACGCGAAGCGCAGCCGCGAACCGTCGAGCGCGTAGTACAGCGGCTTGATCCCGAGCCGATCGCGCGCGAGCCAGGTGACGCCGCTGTCGCGCTCCCACAGCGCGAACGCGAACATGCCGTACAACCGCTGCAGCGCCGTCGGGCCCCACGCGTGCCACGCCTTGACGATCACCTCGGTATCGCCGGTCGATGCGAACTGGTAGCCCGCCTGCGTCAGCTCGCGACGCAGCTCGTGATGGTTGTAGATCGCGCCGTTGAACACGATCCCGAGTCCGAGCGCATTGTCGATGAACGGCTGATGCGCGCGCGGCGACAGGTCCATGATGCTCAGCCGCGCATGGCCGAACGCCCGCGCTCCCAAGCTGAACAGGCCCTGGCCGTTCGGGCCGCGGCGCCTCTGCGCCACCGTCATGTCGGTGACGGTGCGGACATCGGCGTACCGGTCATCGAAGCGCAGCTCGCCTGCGATGCCGCACATAGGCTCCCTCTGCTCCGTTCGAAGTCCGTCTAGCTGGCAAGAATCGAGCCACACCCTTTCGGGTCGGGGTCACCAGGGCCGGGCCTGCTCGAGCTGTCGCGCCAACTGCAGCAGCAGATCGTCGCGGCCGAACGCCGCCTCGAAATGCATCCCCACTGGCAGATCATCACCGCTGCGGCACAGCGGCACCGACATCGCGGGCTGGCCGCTGATGTTCGCCAGCGGCGTGATCGGGATGAACTCGAAGATCTCGGAGCCCAGTATCTCATGCAGCCCGGAGCGGCGCACCAGCGCCGGCGAACCGATCGCACCGAGCAGCTGCAGTTGGCGCTGCTCGAGCGCGCTGGGTTGCAGCGCACCGATCCTCGGCGGCGGCGTCGCCACGGTCGGCGTCACGAACACGTCGTGACGCACGAAGAATTCCGCGATCTGCCGCGACGCCTGCTGCAGCCGCTTGCGCGCCTGCGCGAGCTCCGATGCGCTGAACGCGCGTCCCAGCAGCCCGATCGCCCACGTCGACGGCTCGAAATCGCGCGCCCGCACGCGCATGCCAGCGACCTCGCCGATCGCTTCGATGTCGGCCCGCGCATGTGCTGCCACGCAAGCGACATAATCCGCGCGCACCGCGTCGGCATCGAATGCCGGATGCGC
>DATLGW010000880.1:0-16111 GCA_035540315.1 Burkholderiaceae bacterium
ACACCGGACCGAGCGGCGCCATCATCTCCATCACCTGCGCCGGACCGCCGAACGCCCCCACCGGCATACCGCCGCCGATGATCTTGCCGAACACCGACAGGTCCGGCTGCACGCCCGCCAGCTGCTGCGCGCCACCGCGCGCGACCCGAAATCCGGTCATGACCTCGTCGAAGATCAGCAGCGCGCCGTGCGCGCTGCACAGCTGCCGCAGGCCCTCGAGAAAACCCGGCTCGGGCAGGATCAGGTTCATGTTGCCGGCAATCGGCTCGACGATCACGCAGGCGATTTCGCCTGAGTGCCGCTCGAACAGCGCGCGTACGCCATCGACGTCGTTGAACGACGCCACCAGCGTGTGCTGCGCGGTATCGGCCGGCACGCCCGCCGAACTGGGCGTTCCGAACGCGAGCGCGCCGCTGCCCGCCTTGACCAGCAGGCTGTCCGCGGTGCCGTGGTAGCAGCCTTCGAACTTGACGATCTTGTCGCGACGGGTGAAGCCGCGAGCCAGACGCAGCGCCGACATCGCGGCCTCGGTGCCGGAGCTGGTGAAGCGAAGCCGCTCGACCTGCGGGAACAGCGCGCAGATCCGCTCGGCCAGCTCGGTCTCCATCGGATTCGGCGCCCCGAACGACAATCCGTCGGAGGCGGCGCGCATCACGCGCTCGAGCACCGTCGGCGGCGAATGCCCGGCGATCAACGGGCCCCAGGAGCCGAGGTAGTCGATATAGCGGCGGCCTTCGACGTCGAACAGATACGCGCCTTCGCCGCGGGCGATGAAGCGCGGCGTGCCCCCCACTGCCCGGAACGCGCGTACCGCGGAGTTCACCCCGCCCACCAGCACCCGCCGGGCCCGCTCGAATTCGCTATCGTTGGTCGTCACGGCCTCGCACGCCCGCGCCAAATCGCGCAGTATAGTCCGTTCATGCGCGCCGTCCGGTCGCAGGGCGAGACCGCGCGGGCATCGGGATTGCTTCCGACGACAAGTCACGCTGCGCAACGCGGCGTCGCCAAGGTCGTACGCCTGCAGACTCGTGCAGCCCTGTCTCGGAAGTTCCTGATCCGCATGTCGACGGAAAAGGAGGACTGTTCATGACACCCATGCTCCTGATCGGCGCCGCGCTGGGCGGCGCAGCCATCTATCTGCTCGACCCGAACAACGGCCGGCGCCGCCGCGCGCTGATCCGCGACCAGGCCACGAGGATGCGCCGGCGCGGCGGCCGCGTGATCGAGGCCGGCGTGCGCGACCTCGCGCATCGCGGCGCCGCGATCCCGCACCAGGTCGGATCGATGCTCAGCCGCGAGCAGGTGAGCGACGAGAAGCTGGTGCAGCGGGTGCGCGCCAAGATGGGCCGCTATGTCGGACACCCGGGCGCGATCGAGGTTTCGGCCTCGGAAGGCCGCGTGACGCTGCGCGGCGACCTCCTCGTGCACGAACGCGACGCGCTGGTGTCGGCGCTCCGCAAGGTCAGCGGGGTGACGGAGATCGACGACCAGCTGACCGCGCACGCGTCGGCCGAAGGCGTGCCGCAGTTGCAGGGCAGCGGCCGGCGCGCGGGCGAGCGCACCGAGCTGATGCAGGACAATTGGGCGCCGAGCACCCGAATCGTCACCGGAACCGCCGCCACCGGGCTGGCGCTGTATGCGCTGGCCGGCCACGGGATCGGGCGGATCGCAGCCGCGGCCGCCGGTTCGGCGCTGCTCGCGCGCACGGTCGCGAACAAGCCGCTGCGCGTGATCGCCGGCATGGCCGGACGGCGCGGAATCGACATCGACAAGACGATCGAGATCGCCGCGCCGGTCGATACCGTCTACCAATTCCTCGCGAACCCGGAGAATTTCCCCGAGTTCATGCGCAACGTCCGGCGCGTGACGCGCGGCAGCGGCGAGCAGTCGCACTGGGTCGTCGCCGGTCCCGCCGGCACGTCGGTCGAGTGGGATTCGGAGCTGACCCGGCAGGTGCCGAACGAGCACCTCGCATGGCGCACGGTGCCGGGCAGCCTGGTCGAGCATGCGGGAATGATCGATTTCGAGTCCACCGAACGCGGGTCGCGCGTGCGGATCCGGATGACCTACAACCCGCCCGCCGGAGCGCTCGGCCATGTCGCCGCGACGCTGTTCGGCGCGAACCCGAAGAAGGAGCTCGATGAGGATCTGATGCGGCTGAAGAGCCGGATCCAGACCGGCAAGTCGCCGCGCGATGCCGCGTCAGCGCACTCGATCGAGCCGTCGCCCGAGTCCGGGCTGCCGTGGCACGCGGCGCAGCCGCAGACGGGAAGCGGCGCGCAGGCATCGCATTGAGCAGACGCTGCCGCCGCCGGCGGCAGCTGTCTATACTGGCGCGATGGACCCCGCCAGCGAAGAAGCCGGTCGGATCGTTCGCCGGCGCCACGGCGACGTGCTCGCGATCGGGATCGATCGCCCCTCGAAGCGCAATGGCGTGACGCCCGAGATGGCGCGCGCGCTGGCGGACGCCTACGGCGAGCTCGAACGCGATCCGTCGCTTCGCGCAGGTCTGCTGTACGCCGAGGGCGCGCATTTCACCGGCGGCCTCGATCTGCCGCGCTGGGGACAGATCTTGCGCAGCGGCGGGTCGCTGTGGGGCGACGGCGGCATCGATCCGTTCGATCTGCGCGAGCCGCGGCGCACGAAGCCGGTCGTCGCCGCAGTTCAGGGAATCTGCTTCACGCTCGGCATCGAGCTGATGCTGGCCGCCGACGTCGTCGTCGCGGCCGACGACTGCCGCTTCTCGCAGTTGGAGGTCAAGCGGGGCATCATGGCCACCGGCGGCGCGACGTTCCGCATTGCCGAACGCGCCGGCACCGGCAACGCGATGCTGTATCTATTGACCGGCGACGAGTTCGATTCGGCGACCGCGCTGCGACTGAATCTGGTGCAGCGGATCGTGCCCGCCGGGCGTCAGTTCGACGAAGCGCTGGCGATCGCGCAGCGGGTCGCGCAGGCCGCGCCGCTCGCGGTGCGCGCGACGATCGCCAATGCGCGGCTGGCGCGCGAGCACGGGCCGCAGGCGGCGATCGCCGAGTTCGCGCAAGTGCAGGCGCGGCTCGCGGCGTCGGACGATGCGCGCGAAGGGGTCGCGGCGTTCGTTGAGCGAAGAGCGGCGAGGTTCCGGGGGAGTTAGTTCCCGGCGTCTGACTAGCCGGTTCGTGCCGTGCGGAGGCTTGGGCCTCCGCCGCAAGGTCAAGCAGTTCTCCTATTGGAAAAACTGCTTGACCTTGTCTTTCCAGCTCTTGTTGTTCGGGCTGTGGCGGGGGTCCTTCAGCGACTGGTCGAGCTCGCGCAGCAGCTGCCGCTGCCGCTCGGTCAGCCGCACCGGCGTCTCGACCGTCACGTGCGCATACAGATCGCCGGGCTGCGCCGAGCGCAGCCCCTTGATCCCCTTGCCGCGCAACCGGAACGCCTTGCCGTGCTGCGTGCCCTCGGGCAGCTCGAACTCGGCCTTGCCGTTCAGCGTCGGCACCTGGATCGTGCCGCCGAGCGCGGCGGTCGTGAACGACACCGGCACCTCGACGTGCAGGTCGTCGCCGTCGCGCTGGAACACCGAGTGTTCCTTGATGTGAATCTCCACGTACAGGTCGCCGGGCGGCCCGCCGTTCAAGCCGGGTTCGCCGTTGCCGGCCGAACGGATCCGCATGCCGCTGTCGATGCCTGCCGGAATCTTCACCTGCAGCGTCTTGTTGCGCTTCACGCGCCCGACGCCCTCGCACGCGGTGCACGGATCCGAGATCACCTTGCCGCTGCCGTGGCAGGTCGGGCAGGTCTGCTGGATCGAGAAGAATCCCTGCTGCACGCGCACGTTGCCCTGCCCGGCGCAGGTCCGGCAGGTCTGCGGCGCGGTGCCTGCCTTCGCGCCGCTGCCGTGGCAGACTTCGCAGGTCTCCCACGACGGCACGCGGATCTCGGTCTCGAACCCCTCGGCGGCCTGCTCGAGCGTGATGTCCATCGCGTAGCGCAGATCGGCGCCGCGATAGGCGCTGCTGCGATGTCCGCGCGCTCCTGCGGCATTGCCGAAGATGTCGCCGAAGATGTCGCCGAACACGTCGGCGAAGCCGCCGAATCCGGGCCCGGCGCCCGCCCCGGCCGTGGCATCGACGCCCGCGTGGCCGAAGCGGTCGTAGGCCTCGCGCTTGCGCGGGTCCGACAGCACTTCGTAGGCCTCCTTGGCCTCCTTGAAGCGCTCCTCGGCCTGCTTGTCGCCCGGATTGCGGTCCGGGTGATACTTCATCGCGAGCCGGCGGTATGCCTTCTTCAGCTCCTCCTCGGAGCCATTCTTCGGCACCCCGAGCACGTCGTAGTAGTCGCGCTTCGCCATTTACTCCATTCCGCAAGAACCGACCGGCTCGCCCGAGCCCGACAAGGCAGCTATCTTAAGCGTCGCGCTTGACCTCCTTGAACTCGGCGTCGACGACGTCGTCATCCTGCGACGGCTTGCCGCCGCCCGCAGTGCCGGCGCCGCTCGCTGCGCCGGCGGCGCCCGCGGCCCCTGCCCCGGCGGCTCCGGCCTTCGCCTGCATGTCGGCGTACATCTTCTCGCCCAGTTTCTGCGACGCCTGCATCAGCGCGCTCGACGCCGACTCGATCGTCGCCTTGTCCTCGGACTTCAGCGCCTCCTCGGCCGCCTTGATCTTCGACTCGATCTCGGCTTTCTCGGATGCGTCGATCTTGTCGCCGTACTCGGCGAGCGACTTCTTCACCGAGTGGATCAGCGCATCGGTCTGGTTGCGCGCATCGGCCAGTTCGCGCCGGCGGTGGTCCTCGGCGGCATTGACCTCGGCGTCCTTGACCATCCGCTGGATCTCGTCCTCGGTCAAGCCGGAATTCGCCTTGATCGTGATCTTGTTCTCCTTGCCGGTGGCCTTGTCCTTGGCCGACACGTGCAGGATCCCGTTCGCGTCGATGTCGAACGTGACCTCGATCTGCGGCGTGCCGCGCGGCGCCGGCGGAATGCCCTCGAGATTGAACTCGCCCAGCAGCTTGTTGCCGGCAGCCATCTCGCGCTCGCCCTGGAACACCTTGATCGTCACCGCCGGCTGGTTGTCGTCGGCGGTCGAGAACACCTGCGCGTACTTGGTCGGAATCGTGGTGTTCTTCTGGATCATCTTGGTCATCACGCCGCCCAGCGTCTCGATGCCCAGCGACAGCGGCGTCACGTCGAGCAGCAGCACGTCCTTGCGCTCGCCGCCCAGCACCGAGCCCTGGACCGCAGCGCCGACCGCGACCGCCTCGTCCGGGTTCACGTCCTTGCGCGGCTCGCGTCCGAAGAACTCCTTGACCTTGTCCTGGACCTTCGGCATCCGCGTCATGCCGCCGACGAGGATCACGTCGTTGATGTCCGACAGCTTGACGCCCGCGTCCTTGATCGCGATCCGGCACGGCTCGATCGTCTTCTCGATCAGGTCCTCGACCAGCGCCTCGAACTTCGCGCGCGTGATCTTCATCGTCAGGTGCTTCGGACCCGACGCGTCGGCGGTGATGTACGGCAGGTTGATCTCGGTCTGCTGGCTCGACGACAGCTCGATCTTGGCCTTCTCGGCGGCTTCCTTCAGCCGCTGCAGCGCGAGCACGTCCTTGCCCAGGTCGACGCCCTGGTCCTTCTTGAACTCGGCGATGATGTAGTCGATCAGCCGCTGGTCGAAGTCCTCGCCGCCGAGGAACGTGTCGCCGTTCGTCGACAGCACCTCGAACTGCATCTCGCCTTCGACGTCGGCGATCTCGATGATCGAGATGTCGAACGTGCCGCCGCCCAGGTCGTAGACGGCAATCTTGCGATCACGCCGTCCGGCGCCCTTGTCGAGGCCGAACGCGAGCGCAGCCGCGGTCGGCTCGTTGATGATCCGCTTGACCTCGAGCCCGGCGATGCGGCCCGCGTCCTTCGTCGCCTGCCGCTGGCTGTCGTTGAAGTAGGCCGGAACGGTGATCACCGCCTCGGTGACTTCCTCGCCGAGATAGTCCTCGGCGGTCTTCTTCATCTTGCGCAGCACCTCGGCCGAGATCTGCGGCGGCGCCAGCTTCTTGTTCCGCACCTCGACCCACGCGTCGCCGTTGTCGGCGCGCACGATCTTGTACGGCATCAGCGCAATGTCCTTCTGGACTTCCTTCTCCTCGAACTTGCGCCCGATCAGCCGCTTGACCGCGTACAGCGTGTTGCGCGGGTTCGTCACCGCTTGCCGCTTGGCCGGCGCGCCGACCAGGATCTCGCCGTCCTCCATGTAGGCGACGACCGACGGCGTCGTTCGCGCGCCTTCGGCATTCTCGATGACCTTGGGTTGGCCGCCCTCCATCACCGCCACGCACGAGTTCGTCGTGCCCAGGTCGATGCCGATGATCTTGCCCATGTTCAGTTCCCCTTGAAAATCGATGCGGTATCAGTCGTAAAAGTTGGGTGTCGACGCGACGAATTCAACCGGCCGGCCTCACGAGCCTTGCTTGACCGTCACCAGCGCCGGCCGCAGGATCCGGTCGTTGATCAGATAGCCCTTCTGCAGCACCGACACGACGTGGTTCGGCGCGACGTCGGCCGCCGGGACCATCGAAATCGCCTGATGCCGGTTCGGATCGAAGCGGTCGTTGACCGGATTGATCTCCTGCAGCTTGTGCTTCTCGAACGCGCTCGACAGCAGCCGAAGCGTCGCTTCGACGCCTTCGCGTATGTTCTCGACGGTCGGCGTGTCGACCTTCAGCGCCATCTCGAGGCTGTCCTTGACCGGCAGCAGGCTCTCGGCGAACGACTCGATCGCGTACTTGTGCGCGTTCGCGACATCGTTCTGCGCGCGCTTGCGCACGTTCTCCATCTCGGCGAGCGCGCGCATGTACAGGTCGAAGTTCTCCTGCGCGCGCGCTTCGGCTTCAGCCAGCTTGGACTGCAGTTCGGCGCCGCGTGCATCAGCCGAGGCGCCGGTGCCGCCGTCATCCGGCCGGCCAGGCGATCCCGCGCCGTCGGCCGGCGCTGCGCCGGGTGCATCCGGGCCTGCCGCCGCGCCGGGGTGGCGATCGGGCTGTTCGTCGGCGGGAGCTCCCACGGGCTTGTCTTGTTCCGTCATGCGGGGACGACCTTTGAACTTCTTGAAAAACAACGACTTACCGTCTTGATCTGGTGCAGATTGGGGTGATGCCCGCGGATTCAAGGGGAGCGGGGCAACGGCGCGTGAGATTGTGCCGCCCGATCACGCGCCGCAACAGGAACTGTTCCCCAAATCGCGCACCTGCGGCGCCGCTTCACTGCCGCGCTCCCGCACGCACCGCGCGATCCTTGCGTGCCGCCAGCGCCGCGTCGTGGGCAGCCTGCGCATCCCGCCCCGCACGCCGGGTCGGCCACCCGGCGAGGTGGCGCTCCGCGATCGCCGCCAACGCATCGATCCATGCCGGCGAATCGTTCAGGCAGCCGATATAGCGAAACTCGCCGCCGCCGGCCTGCCGGAACGCCGCCTTGCCCTCGATCTCGATCTCCTCGAGCGTCTCGAGGCAGTCGGAGACGAAGCCCGGGCACACCACGTCGACGCGCCCGGTGCCTGCGCGGCCGAGTTCTGCCAGCGTTGCCCCGGTGTACGGCTGCAGCCACTGCGCCGCGCCGAAGCGGGACTGGAAGCCGACCACGTACTGCGACGCATCGAGCTGCAGCCGCTGCGCAAGCAGCCGCGCCGTGGCCAGGCATTCGCAGTGGTACGGGTCGCCGAGCTCGAGCGTGCGCTGCGGCATCCCGTGAAAGCTCATGACCAGCCGCTGCGGCGGGCCGTCGTTGCCCCAGGCCTGGCGGATGCGGGTCGCCAGCGCATCGAGGTACTGCGGCGCGTCGTGGAAGTTCCTGACCAGCCGCAGCTCGGGCAGATCCCGCCAGCGCGACAGCTCGGCGCAGACGGCGTCGAACGCGCTCGCCGTGGTCGCGCCGGAATATTGGGGATACAGCGGCAGCACCAGCAGCCGCCGCAGGTTCCGTTCGCGCAGCGCAGCGAGCACTGCGGGCAGCGACGGCTCTCCGTAGCGCATCGCGCTGGCGACGTCGACGTCGTGGCCGCGATCGCCGAGCCAGCCGCGCAACAGCGTCGCCTGCCGCTCGGTGTACGTTCGCAGCGGCGAGCCGTCCGCAGTCCAGATCGCTGCGTACTTCGCCGCCGAGCGGCGCGGCCGGGTGCGCAGCACCACCCCGTGCAGGATCGGCCACCACAGCGGTCGCGGCAGCTCGACCACGCGCGGGTCGGAAAGGAACTCGGCCAGGTAGCGGCGCACGGCGGCCGGCGTCGGCGCCGAGGGAGTGCCCAGCTGCACCAGCACGATCGCGGTGCGCTCGGGAGCATCGTGACGAAATGCGGTGGAGCGCTTTTCTCTGGACATCTGCGGCAGGCGGCGCAACGGCCGCGTCAGGCCGCAAGTCTACACGCCCCTACTCCTTGACCGCGCCGGTCATTCCTGCGACGTAGTATTGGACGAAGAACGAGTAGAAGATCGCGACCGGCAGCGAGCCCAGCAGCGCGCCCGCCATCAGCGGACCCCAATGGTAGACGTCGCCCTCGACGAGTTCGGTCACCACCGCGACCGGCACCGTCTTGATCTCAGAGTCGGAGATGAACGTGAGCGCGTAGATGAATTCGTTCCACGACAGCGTGAACGCGAAGATTCCGGCCGAGATCAGCCCCGGCACCGCGAGCGGCAGCACGATCTTGCGCAGGATCTGCCAGCGCGTGGCGCCGTCGATCAGCGCGCACTCCTCGAGCTCGTACGGGATCGTGCGGAAGTACCCCATCAGCAGCCAGGTGCAGAACGGGATCAGGAACGTCGGGTACGTGAAGATCAGCGCCCAGCGCGTGTTGAACAGCCCGAGCGACTGCAGCACGATCGCCAGCGGAATGAACAGGATCGACGGCGGGATCAGATACGCGAGGAAGATCGCCAGTCCGGTGCCGCGCGCGCCCCTGAAGCGCAGCCGCTCGATCGCATAGGCGGCGAACACCGCCGCCAGCAGCGACAGGAACGTCGAGACGACCGCGATCAGCATCGTGTTGAACAGCCATTCGGGATACGCTGTCTCGAACAGCAGCTTGTGGAAATGCGCGAGCGTCGGGTTCTGGATCCAGAACGGATTGCCGCCGCGCGACAGCAGCTCGGCGTTCGGCTTGAACGACGTGACCGCCATCCAGTAGAACGGGAACAGCAGCACGAACACGAACAACGCGATCGGCACGTACAGCGTGACGATGCGGCGGGGCAGCCGCTCCAGGTACTGCATTCCCTGGGTGTCGACCGTTGCGTCCTTGCTCATCGATCGCTGCCTTGCTGCCAGGCCCGCCGCTGCAGGCCGAAATACGAGAACAGGATCGCCGCCAGCAGGAACGGCACCATCGCCACCGCGATCGCCGCGCCCTCGCCCAGGGATCCGCCCGGAATCGCCCGCTGGAACGACAGCGTCGCCATCAGGTGGGTCGCATTCAGCGGACCCCCGCGCGTGAGCACGTAGATCAGCTGGAAGTCGGTGAACGTGAACAGCACCGAGAACGTCATCACGACGGCGATGATCGGCGTCAGCAGCGGCAGCGTGACGTGCCAGAACTGCTGCCACGGCGTGGCGCCGTCGATCGCCGCGGCCTCGTACAGCGACGACGGAATCGTCTGCAGCCCCGCCAGCAGCGTGATCGCGACGAACGGAATCCCGCGCCACACGTTGGCCGCGATCACCGACCAGCGCGCGTTCCACGGATCGCCGAGAAAGTCGACGTAGCGGTCGATCAGCCCGAGCTCGGCGAGCGTCCAGCTGATGACCGAGAACTGCGCGTCATAGATCCACCAGAACGCGATCGCAGACAGCGCGGTCGGCACGATCCACGGCAACAGCACGACCGCGCGCAGGAAGCTCTTGAACGGCAGGTGCCGGTTCAGCAGCAGCGCCAGCCACAGCCCGAGCAGGAACTTGAAGATGCTGGCGACGACCGTGTAGAAGATCGTGTTGAACAGCGCGAGCCGCGTGACGCTGTCGTGCCACAGGAACTGGTAGTTCTCCAGCCCGACGAAATGGCCGGCGCGTCCGATTTTCGTGTCGGTGAAGCCCAACCACACGCCCAGACCGAGCGGGTACGTCAGGAACAGCAGCAGCAGCACGGCCGCCGGCACCATGAACAGCAGCCCGAGCGCGTGCCGATTGTTCTGCAGGCGCTCGCGCAGCGGCACTGGCCGCCGCGGCGCGGCGGCCAGTGCGTCGTTCGGGTGCCGTGGCGGCACCCGCAACGGTCGGGCTTCCGACACCGGCGGTCAGACCTTGTAGTAGCGCTCGGCCCGCTTCTGTGCGCGCTCGGCCGCTTCCTTGGGCGAGCGTTGGCCCGATGCGGCCTCGGCGACCATGTTCACGACGATGAAATCGGCAAGCGCGCCGGCCGAGGCGTAGCCGAGCTTGCCCGCATAGCCGTACGGCCGCATGTTCTTGACTGCGTCCCGGTACGGCGTGTGCTTCGGGTCGACGGTCCAGATCGGGTGTTTCTCGTACGCGACCAGCGGATGCGCGACATAGCCGATCGATGCCTGCATCCACGGGTTGAACTGCTCTTCTTCCATCATGAAGCGGATGAATTCCTTGGCCGCCTTCGGGAACTTCGTGTGGCGGAAGATCATCTGGTTGAAGAACAGGTTCGCCTCGGCCTTCGTGCCGGCCGGCCCGATCGGCATGTTCGCATGTCCGATGTCGGCTGCCATCTCCTTGACCTTCGGATCCTGGTTCGTCTTCGCCGCGTAATAGATCGAGATGCCGTTCGGGGTCACGCTGCATTGGCCGTCGAGGAAGGCCTTGTTGTTGTGCGGATCCAGCCACGACAGCGTGCCGGGAACGAACGTCTCGTAAAGCGCGCGCGCGTATTCGAGCGCCTTGATCGTCTCAGGACTGTTCAGCACGACCTCGTTCTTTTCATTCGCCAGCTTGCCGCCGAACGCCCACAACAGCCAGTGCGTCCACACGTTGCCGTCGCCGGTCGCATTGCCGAGCGCGAAGCCGCCGGGGGTGCCTTTCGCCTTCAGCGCCTGCATCAGCTTCAGGAATCCGTCCGTGTCCTCGGGAAACTTGTCGAAGCCCGCCGCCTTGACTTGGCTGATTCGGTAGACGAGCGCGTTGCCGGCGGCGCCGAGCGGGATCCCGATCCAGTTCTTGCCGTCGGGCCGCAGATACTGTTCGCACACCGGATACCAGCCGCCGTACTTGCGGCCCAGGTAGTCGGCGAGATCGGTGACGTCGACCAGCTTCTCCGGATACAGGTTCGCGTCGTCGTTCGTCGACAGCACGATGTCCGGGCCGCTGCCGATGTTCGCCGCGACCGCCGCCTTCGGCCGCACGTCCTCCCAGCCTTCGCGGTCGACGCGGACTTCGATGCCGTACTTGTCCTGGAACTTCTTCACGTTCGCCATGTAGGCGTCGATGTCGCCCTGCACGAACTGGCTCCAGCGCAGCACGCGCAGCCGCGCGCCCTTCTCCGGCTCGTTGTTCCAGGTCGCCTGCGCGTGCACGGCCGGCGCGCCGAGGATGCCCGTGCCGCCGATCGCGGCACCACCGGCCACGCCGGCGCTCGTCTTCAGAAAGTCGCGACGCTTGCTCGTCATTGAATCCTCTCCTTGTCTCCGTGATCTTCCAGGGTTGTCCGGCAGCCCGCCGGGCCGCCTTGGTTGCCGTGCCGGCCTCAGCCTCGAAGCGAAAGGCCGGTGCCGGCGTCGAACACATGGGTCTTCGGCACGTCCGGTTGCAGCGCGATCGCCGCTCCCGGCCGCAAGTCGACCCGCTCGCGCAGCACGATCGAGACCGGCTGCTCACCGACCATGCAGAACACCAGCGTATCGGCGCCGGTGGGTTCGATGACGTCGACCTGCGCCTGCAGCGGCGCCCCGGCATCGCCGATCGAAAGGTGTTCGGGGCGCACCCCGAACAGCACCGGCTGTCCGTCGGTCGCCTTGCCGATTCCCGCCATCGGAATCCGTCCGCCGCCCGCGACCTCGACTGCGCCGCCGCGCCACACGCCGTTGAGCATGTTCATCGCCGGCGAGCCGATGAAACCGGCGACGAACGTGTTGACCGGGAAGTCGTACAGATCGAGCGGCGTGCCGGTCTGCTCGACGATGCCGTCCCTCATCACGACGATCTTGTCGGCCATCGTCATCGCTTCGATCTGGTCGTGCGTGACGTAGATCGACGTCGTCTTCAGCCGCTGGTGCAGCGACCGGATTTCGGTGCGCATCTGCACGCGCAGCTTGGCGTCCAGGTTCGACAACGGCTCGTCGAACAGGAACACCTGCGGGTCGCGCACGATCGCTCGTCCCATCGCGACCCGCTGGCGCTGACCGCCCGACAGCTGGCGCGGATACCGGTCCAGGTACGGCGTCAGCCCGAGGATCTGCGCTGCCTGCCCGACGCGACGGTCGATGTCGGCGGCCGGCGCCTTGGCCAGCATCAGCGCGAACGCCATGTTGTCGCGCACCTTCATGTGCGGGTACAGCGCGTAGTTCTGGAACACCATCGCGATGTCCCGCTCTTTCGGCGGCACGTCGTTGACCACGCGCCCGCCGATGCGGATCGTGCCGTCGCTGATCTCCTCGAGCCCGGCAATCATCCGCAGCAGCGTCGATTTGCCGCAGCCCGACGGGCCGACCAGCACGCAGAACTCGCCATCCTGGATATCGACGTCGACGCCGTGGATCACGCGAGTCGCGCCAAAGCTCTTGTGGACCCGGTCGATCGCGACTGCTGCCAAGCTGCGTCCCCTCTCTCTGTCTGTGCCTGCCGTCGAGTCGGCGGTATCGTATCCCGGCAACCGCGCCGGCTCAAGTCTCGGGCGCGCCCCCGCCGCCGCGCGCCCATCGCGGGGCCGTCAGGGATGATGGCTGAGCGCGCTCGACACCAGCTTTGCGGTGATGTCGACGATCGGGATCACCCGCTCGTAGGCCATCCGCGTCGGCCCGATCACGCCGAGCGTGCCGACGATCTTGCCGTCGACTTCGTACGGGGCGACGACCACGCTCAGCTGGTCGAGCGGCACCAGCTCGGATTCGCCGCCGATGAAGATCTGCACGCCTTCGGCGCGGGCGCACGCATCGAGCAGCGAAACCAGGCTGGTCTTCTGCTCGAACAGCCCGAACAGCCGGCGCAGCCGCTCCATGTCCTCGGTCAGGTCGTTGATCCCGAGCAGGTTGCGCTCGCCGGAGATCAGCACCGGTTCGACCGGCTCGGCGAGCGCCTGGTTGCTCGCCTCGATCGCGCGCTGCATCAGCGCGTTGATGTCGTCCCGCAACGTGCTCAGCTCGCCTTGCAGCCGCGCCTGGATCCGGTCGAGCGAGAAACCCGCGTAGTTCTGATTGATGTAGTTGGCCGCCTCGTGCAGCTGAGACGACGTGTAGTCCCGGTCGGTCGTCAGGATCCGGTTCTGCACGTCGCCTTCGGGCGTCACGATGATCAGCAGGATCCGCCGCTCCGACAGCCGCAGGAACTCCACCTGGCGAAAAACCGATCCGCGCCGCGGGACCATGACGACGCCGGCGAACCGCGACAGGTTCGACAGCACGCCGGCCGCCTGCGCCAGGATCCGCTGCGGCTCCTCGGCGATCAGCTGCCCCTGGAGCTTCTCGGTCTGCTCGACCTCCAGCGGTTGAACCGTCACCAGCGTGTCGACGAACAGCCGGTAGCCGCGCGGCGTGGGCACCCGCCCGGCCGACGTATGCGGGGAAAAAATCAGCCCCAGCTCCTCCAGATCGGCCATCACGTTGCGGATCGTCGCCGGCGACAGGTCGAGCCCGCAGTAGCGCGACAGCGTGCGCGAACCCACCGGCTGGCCCTCGGCGATGTAACGTTCCACCAGCGCCTTCAGCAGGCGCTGCGCGCGCGCATCGAGCATGTTCAGCGAAGCGGACATGGGCCGGGCGTATCGATCATGCGACAACTCCACTTTATAAACCGAATTGCGTTCCGGCGCCAAATCGCGTGCCCGCATGGCAAGCGACGGTGCCGCGCCGCGGCTTGCGCCTTGCCGCCGCCCGCCGTGCGGCCGACGTTCCGGCGCAGGGAAGTATGGTGTAATCGCCCGCATGGCCGCGCCGTTTCGGACCGTCGCGTTGTTCGGCAAGCCCCAGTCCGAGGGTGTCGCCGACACGCTGGTCCAGATCGCCTCGTTCCTGGAGCCGCGCGGGCTGCGGGTGATGTTCGACAAGGCCAACGCGCAGGCAATCGGCCGCGCCGAGCTCGGCAACGCCGAGGCGGGCCAGGTGGGACGCGAGGCCGACCTGGCGGTGGTCGTCGGCGGCGACGGCACGCTGCTCGGGATCGCGCGCGAATTGGCGCCCGACGGCGTGCCGCTGGTTGGCATCAACTACGGGCGGCTGGGCTTCATCACCGACATTCCGCTGGCGCAGTGGCGCGATGCGCTGGCCTCGGTCCTCGACGGCGAGTACGACAGCGAGTCGCGCACGATGCTGCAGACCCAGGTGCGGCGCGATTCGCAGCAGGTTTTCGAAGCCTGCGCCCTCAACGACGTGGTCGTCAGCCGCAGCTCGCGTGCCGGGATGATCGAGGTGCAGGTTCATGTCGACGGCCTGTACATGTACAGCCAGCGGGCCGACGGCCTGATCATCGCGACCCCGACCGGTTCGACGGCATACTCGCTGTCGGCGAACGGCCCGATCCTGCATCCGACCGTCGGCGGGCTGGTGCTGGTGCCGGTGGCGCCGCATGCGCTGTCGAACCGGCCGATCGTGCTGCCCGACAGCTGCCGGATCGAGCTGTCGGTGATCGACGGGCGGGAGCCGCGCGTGAACTGCGACATGCAGACGTTCGCGGATCTGCACATCGGCGACATCATCGCGGTCGCCCGCGCGGACTACGTTGCCCGGCTGCTGCATCCGCGCGGCTACAGCTACTACGCCACGCTGCGCTCCAAGCTGAACTGGCACGAGATGCCGAGCCTGCCCCGCTGATGCTCGCCTGCCTGCGACTGCGCGACTTCGTGATCGTCGATCGGGTCGAGCTCGAGCTCGGATCCGGTTTCACCGTGCTGACCGGCGAGACCGGCGCCGGCAAGTCGATCCTGCTCGACGCGCTCGGGCTGGCGCTGGGGGATCGAGCCGACGCCGCGGTGGTTCGCGACGGCGCCGAGCGGGCCGACATCTGCGCCGAATTCAGGATCGACGACGCGCTGGAGCGCTGGCTCGGCGAACGCGCGCTCGGCGGGGATCCAGGCCAGCTGCAGCTGCGACGGGTCATCGAAGCCGACGGTCGCTCGCGCGCGTTCATCAACGGCAACCCGGCGACGGCCGCGCTGCTGCGGGAAGCGGGAGCGGCGCTGCTGGAAATCCACGGCCAGCATGCATCGCAGTCGCTGCTGCGAACCGAGGGACAGCGTGCGCTGCTCGACCGGATCGCCGGGACCGCCGACGCGATTGCGCAGCTGGCCGACCGGTTCGCGGCGTTGCGCGCGCTCGAGCGCGATCTGGAGCAAGCGCGCAACCAGTCGCGCGAGCAGGCGCTGGAGCGCGAGCGGCTGCAGTGGCAGGTTGACGAGATCGCCCAGCTGCGGATGCATGACGGCGAATGGGACGAGCTCGGCGCCGAGCAGAAGCGGCTGGCGCATGCGGCCGCGCTGCTCGAGGGGGCGCGCGCGGCAGCCGACGCGCTGCGCGATGCCGACGACGCGCTGGGCGAGCGCGTCCATCATCTGATGCAGCGGCTGCGGCCGCTGGCCGCGATCGACGCGTCGCTCGCCGAGCCGGTGCAGCTGCTCGAGCAGGCAGCGATCCAGATCGACGAGGCGGCCTCGGCGCTGGCCGGGTACGCCGAACGCGTCGACCTCGATCCGCAGCGGCTCACGCAGGTCGAGCAGCGGCTCTCGGAGATCCACGCCGCAGCGCGCAAGCTGCGGATGGCCCCTGAACGGCTGCCGGCCGAGCTGGCCGAGCTGCAGCAGCGACTGCAGCGGCTGATCGATGCGCAGGACGCTGCGGCGCTCGAGGCCCGCATCGCGAGCGCACGACGCGAGTACGATGCGCTCGCGCAACGGATCTCCGAGCAGCGGCAGGCTGCCGCCGCGCGACTGGCGGGCAGCGTCAGCGAACGGCTGGGCCGGCTCGGCATGAAGGGCGCCCGGCTCGAGAT
>DATLGW010000881.1:0-2350 GCA_035540315.1 Burkholderiaceae bacterium
ACGACCAGCAGTCGACGTGGATGGCGCACGCGCCCTCGGGCGCGTGCGCCATCCACGTCGACTGCTGGTCGTTGTGCGAGAACAGCTTCGGCGGCAGCGGCACGCTGCGCGCGGAGAACTGCTGCCGGGTCGTCGGCACGAGCATTGGGCCGACGTTCGCGATCACGGCGGCGCGGCCGGCGTCGAACAGCGTCTTGATCGGGCCCAGGTTCGGATGCAGCCCGAAGCTGCGGCCGCTGTGCGCGCCGCCGGCATCGTCGGGCACGATCGGCAGCACCGCGCGCGCGGTGCCGCTGCCGGGCGCATCGAGCGCGATCGGGTCCGGCGGGACGCCGCGCGCCGCCAGGTAGGCGGACCATGAATCGGCGTCGGTCGCGAGCACGGTGTTCGCTGCGTCGTTGCCGCCGAACAGGAACACGCACACCAGCGCCTTGTAGTCCGAGGGCGCGGACTGCGCAGCGGCCGCGCCGATACATGCGAGATTCAGCGCGAAGCCGGAGCCGGCCGCGCCGGTCGCGGCGCCGATCAGCGATGCGGTCCGCAGGAACGTGCGGCGGGAGGAATCGAACGGGCTCATCGGGAAGTCCTCGGTGCGGTGGCTTCGATCATTTCTGCGCCAGGAATTCGGGCGAGGCGACCAGCAGCAGCAGCGCGATCATCGTGCGGTTGGTGCGTGCGGTCGTCGCGCCCGACGGGTTGAAGTTCGGGATCGCGATCGAATTGACGACGTCGCGGATCCGCTGCCGCGTGCCGGGCGACATCTGGCCGCCTGCCAGCAGCAGCGACAGCCGCTCGAGCAGCGCATCGGCGTTGTCCGCAAGCGCCGCCAGCTCGCTCAGGTCGGGCCGCACGTCGCGCGGATTGCCTTCGCCGATGCCGCTCTGGATCGTCGTCTGCATCAGGTTCAGGTAGGCCGCGACCGACGTCTCGTTCAGCAGCTGCAGCTCGGGCGCGACCAGGCCGGCGGACGCCAGCTCGGTTCCCGGCGGAACGTAGCCGGGACGCCAGAAGTTGAACACCGACGGCGCGCGCATCGGCGACTGCCCGAGCGAGTTCGCCGCGTTCTCGGTGTTCGGGATCAGGAAGTTGCCGGACGTCGACGTCGCGCCGGTCGCCCGCAGCAGCGCGGCCATCCGCAGCACCGGCTCGCGCGGCTTGCCGTACTTGACGTCGGTCGGCGCCGGCGCGACCCGCGCTTCCGGGTCGAGCAGGATCGCGCGCAGCACCGCTTTGAGGTTGCCGCGCACGCCGCTGCCGTCGTCGGCGAACGCCGCAGCGACCCGCTTCACGTAAGCCGGGCTGGGATTGCTCGTGACCAGCCGCTGGATCAGCTGGCGGCCGATGAACGGCCCCACGTTCGGATGCGCGGCCAGCCGGTCGAGCGCGCATTTCAGGCTCGGCTCGGGCATCGTGCCGCCCGGGCAACTGCCGCCGAGGAACACCTTGTCGGTTGTCGCATGGAACTGCGGGTACGCCTGCATCGGCGTCACGTCGCGCAGCGGATCGGCGGGGTTGCCGTTGAAGCGCGTGTCGGACCGGTCCGGCCCGGCCCAGCTCCAGCCGGTGAAGACCTTGGCCAATCCGGAAACGTCGTCGTTCGTGTAGGTCTCCACCGGATTGCCGGCGCCATCGAGCTTCGGCGTGCCGTCCGGGTGCAGCTCGTACAGCCCGATCGTGAACAGCTGCATCACTTCGCGCGCGTAGTTCTCGTCGGGGAAACGGTCGGCCTGTCCCTGATTGCGCAGGTGCGTCAGGTACAGCCCCATCATCGGATGCAGCGACACGTCCTCGAGCAGCTGGCGGAAGTTGCCGAACGCATTGCGGCCGAGCATGTCGAAGTAGCTGGCGACGCCGCGCGGCATCGCGCCGACCGCCGCATCGTTCAGCGATACCACGAAGATCTGCGACAGCGCGAACGCGACCCGCTGGCGCAGCTGATCGTCGCCGGCGATCGCGTTTCTCCAGAAGCTGTGGTTGATCCAGTCGGCCGACACGGCCACGCCCGGCTGCGCGCGGGATTGCCAGTACTGCAGGTGCGTTTGCGCCGGCGAACGCTCGAACTGCTCGGCGAGCCAGCCGTCGTAGCCGATCGCGAGCACGCGGTCGATCTCGGCCTGGGTCGGCCC
The DNA here is from genome assembly GCA_035540315.1 of Burkholderiaceae bacterium. Lineage (GTDB taxonomy): Bacteria > Pseudomonadota > Gammaproteobacteria > Burkholderiales > Burkholderiaceae_E > DATLGW01. The sequence goes on from DATLGW010000881.1 coordinate 2,127, forward strand.
GAAGCTCGCATGGGTCAGGAAGCGGGAGGCGTCCGATGGCGTCGACGCCTTGGTCACGAGCGCGACCGACTCTTCCGGTGGCGCGCCTGCGGTGCCGTCGCCGTTGCCGGCGCCGGCCGGATTGCTGCCGCCGCCGCCGCCGCAGCCCAAAAGCGCTGCCGTCACCGTCAGCGCTGCCGCCCAGATCCGAACCGCCATTGCCGCCTCCGCGCGCTCGTGCACAG
>DATLGW010000882.1:0-5238 GCA_035540315.1 Burkholderiaceae bacterium
GCGCTTGGTGTGCTCGCGGCTGTACTTGCCCTGCGACGGCGGCACCGGCTCGTCGAGCAGCGGCAGCTCGAAATCCTTCAGATCGAGCAGCTCGAAGCGCGCGTCCTTGCGCTTCGTCGCAAGCTCGTGGACCCACTTCGCGACGGACTCCCCGTTGCGGCCCGGGCGGGTGCTGCCCAGGATGATCGCGACATCAATCATCGCCGGTACTCCTTCTGCGGAACGGCCGAAGCCCGATATTCCGAGAAGGCTATTTGCATGCCCGGCAGGGCGGCCGGCGCGGCCTATTCCACGACCTCGGCCGGCCATACGCGATCGAACTGCGCACCCGCTTCGCGCTGGACCCGGCGCACCGTCTCCGCATCGGCGGCCTCGTATTCGCAAATGACCCGGCGCCGGTCGCCGGAGATCAGACTGCGCTTCCACTGCACGTTGTAGATGCTCAGGCAGGGGCGCTCCCGATCGGCGACTGCCGCCATGTCGGCATCGGACTGCGGCCTCTCGAAGCTGCGTTCGACGACGATGCGTGCCATGTGCGTGCTCCTCGCGAGTGGACTCGAATCAGATCGACGTACGGCTCGAGCGTCGCGGACGGGCGTTTGAACGAGCGTTGGAATCGGCAGGCCGCCGCGCTCCCACCGCGCGCTGCGCGCGCGCAACCCACTGCAGCGCCCGCGCGCCCGCGGTGGCAGGGGTGGCCTGCGCCGACGCGCGCGCGAGTTGCGCCGCGGCTCCGGCGCGATCGCCGGCAGCGCAGGCAACGCAGGCCGCGGTCGCGCTCGCGATCACGATGTCCGACGCGCGGCTGACGATGGTCGCGGCGCGCAATGCGTCGGCCGCTTCGGCGGCGGCGCGCTCGAGCTCGCCGCGTTGCAGATCGATCGCGGCACAGTGGTTGAGCACGTACGCGACGCTCGCCTGATCGTCGAGCGCTCGCAGCTCGTGCACGGCCGCATCGAGCCCGTTGCGTTCGGCGGCCGGGTCGCGGTATCGATGCGCGAGCGCCTGCAACGCGTCGGCGATCGCGCTGACGTGGCTCATTCTGGATGCTGCCTCGCGGATTTCGCCGCAGATCGGATCGACGGCTTCGAAGCGCTCGCGCTCGAGCTCGATCTTCGCCAGCCAGACCAGGCATTCGAATTCGGGCCAGTGGTCTCCGCGCAGCCGCGCCAGCGCGATCGCCCGCCGCAACCTCGCCTGCGCCGCATCGAGGTCGCCGTCCCAGCGCGCGAGCACGCCCTTCGCCCAATCCAGCTGGACCAGCTGCAGGTTGGCGGCAGCTGCGAGCGCATCGGCCTGTGCCACCAGCGCGCGTGCGCGCGGCACATCGGCCTCGACTTGAATCATGCATTGCGCGGTGCCCGCGAGCTGGGCGCAGCGAGTCGTCGGATCAGCGCTGCGGCTGACGCGTTCGGCTTCCAGCGTCGCCTCGACGGTGCGGTCGATGTCGTTGCTCTGGAACGTCAGCCAGGAGATGATGTGCAGCCCGGCGACGGCGACCGCATGCTGTCCGAACGACTCCGCGGCGTCGACCGCGTTCCTCAGCGCATCGATCCGCTGCGGCTGCCCGGGCGCCCCGGGGCCGGCGGCGAGCGCCTCGAGACGCAACAGGTCCGCCTCGGCGACCGCGCGCTGCGGGCCCGCCGGCAACCGCTGCAGCTGCGCCAGCCCGCGCTCGACGGTCTCGAGCGCCTGGCGATTCGCGAACACGCGCAGGCAGTGCTCGGCGGCGCCGATTGCCGCCTGCACCGTCGTTGCCGGATCCGACGCCTGGCTCGCGTGGTGCATCAGTTCGCCGCATGCGCTCGGATCGGCGAGCGCCGTCTGCTGCAGCATCTGCGCGAAACGCCGGTGCACCGCGCGCCGGCGCGGCTGCGACATGCTGCGGTAGGCGGCCTCCCGCACCAGATCGTGCGCGAAGTCGTACAGGCCGTCGCCGGCCGGCTGCAGCATCCCCCGGCGCTCGAGCCGCTCCAGCCGGCCCAGCAGCTCCGCCTCCGGCTGCGCGAGAACCGCGCACAACCATTGCGGATCGAATGCATGTCCGATTGCCGATGCCCACACCAGCAGCTCGCGGGTGGACGCGTCCAGCCGTTGCAGCTGGTAGCCGATCAGCGCCAGCAGCGACGCGTCGGCGGGCGATTCCGGACTCTCGGCGTGCGTGCGGACCAGCGTCAGCGCGAACAGCGGATTGCCGCCGCTGGCGCGGTGAACCGCGGACGCATCCAGCGCCGAGCGCGCGCCGGCGAGCAGCATCGCCACGTCGTCGGGCTGCAGCGGCGCCAGGTCGATCCGGCGCAGCCGGCGTTCGCGCGCGAGCGAGTGCAGCAGCGCCACCGCGCCGGCATTGTCGTCGATCTCTCCCGCGCGAGCCGCGGCCGCGAGCAGCAACGGCTGATCCGAGGTCGCACTGCGCGCGACGTAATGCAGCAGCGACGACGAACTCTCGTCGATCCACTGCAGATCATCGAAGATCGCAACGACGGGTTGCGACGCGGCGAGGTTCCGCAGCAGCTCGGCCACGGCATCGAACAGTCGCGAGCGCTCGCCGGCTTGCGCGTACCCGTTCGGCTGGCCGAGCGACGGCGCCACCGCCGGCCGCGGCGCCGGTTGCGCGGGCATGACGAGCAACGGAGCCAGGTCCGCGCGCAGGCGCTCCGGCACGCGCTGCGGCGGCAAACCGCGCAGCGCGTCGACCCAGCCGCCGTAGGGCCGCGTCATCTCCGCCTCGAAGCAGCGCGCCTGCAGCACCAGAAAGCCGGCGTTTGCCGCCTGCTGCGACAGCGCCTCGAGCAGCCGCGTCTTGCCGATGCCGGGTTCCCCGGCGAACAGCAGCAGCTCGCGCGGGGTCGACCGCGCGACTGCCTCGAGGGTGTTCCGGATCGCTGCCTGCTCGGCCGCCCGGCCGACGATCGGCAGGGACGTCACAGGCTCCGCAGCCGGCATCTCGCGTCGCACCGGTGCGGCATCCGGCGGCACCGGACGAATCGACGCAGGCATCGGCGCGATGACGGATCTGGACGCGGCCATTGCGGCGCGCAGCTCCGCGCCCGGCGCATGGCCCAGCTCGCGCCGGAACATCGAGTCGGCTTCGCGGTAATGCGCTTCGGCATCGCGGTGCCGGCCGGCGCGCGCGAGCAACCGCAGCAGCGCCGCGTGAGCGCTCTCCGACAGCGGGTCGGCCGCGACCAGCGCGCGCGCATGCATCAGCGCGGCTTCCGGCTCGTGCTGCAGCCGCTCGATCAGCGCCGACAGCACCTGGCGGCGCAGCGCGCCGCAGCGTTCGCGCTCGGCCATGCACCACTGGTGGTAACGATAACAAGCAGGCAGGTCGAGCCCGTCGAGAAACTCCGCCGACAACAGCGCCGCCGCCTGCTCGAGCGCATGCAGCGGCGCCTGCGCGACGCCGCCATCCAATAGCGCAGCGGCTGCGACCGTGTCGATCCATGCGTGATGCGCGACGAAGCCGACTCGCTCGCGATCGGCGCGGATGCGCGGCGCATCCGGCTCGTCGACGGCCGAGCGAAGCTTCGTGAGGCTCCAGCGCAGCGACGCGCGCGGGTCGTCGGGCCCGTCCCACAGCAGGTCGCACAGCGATTGCCGCGACTGCGGCGCGCCGCTGGCGACCAGGTAGCCGAGCAGCGCGCGGGTGCGCTTGGACGCCGGCAGCGCGACCGGCTGCCCGTCGCGCTCGACCCGCAAGTCTCCCAGCAGGCGAATCTGCATCCGCGTTTGCCCCGTGGCGGGAATCGGCTCCGCTGCCACGCTCGCTCCAACGGCCGCTCAAACGACCGCTGCCGATTATGGGCGCGGATCGACGGGCCGGCAACGCGCCGTGCGGCGCCGGGCACCTCGGTCTCATTCGATGTTCAACCGGGTGCCCTGGGCACCGCAAACGGCAGGAGATGGTCATGACACGGATCAATCGACAATTGCGCGCTACCGTATTCGCTGCCGCCGTCGCGGCGGGCGCTGCGATCGCCGGCTTGCCGCAGGTTGCGGCGCAGACTGCGCCAGCCGCGGTGACGCCGAGCGCACAGCAGGCGTACCGCGAAATCGAGTCGATGTTCGGCGGAGTCCCGGGATTCATGCGCGCCTATCCGCAAAGCGCGATCGCCGGCAGCTGGGAGGTGTTCAAGAACCTGCAGCTCAGCGACAAGACCGCGCTCGACGCGAAGACCAAGGAGCTGATCATGCTCGGCGTGTCGGCGCAGATCCCCTGCGCCTACTGCGTGCATTACCACCAGCGCGTCGCGCGCGCGTTCGGCGCGAGCGAGCAGGAGATCCAGGAGGCGGTCGCGCTGGCGGCCGGCGTGCGGCATTGGAGCACCGTGCTCAACGGCATGCAGATCGACCTGACGCAGTTCAAGCAGGAACTCGACGCGGCGCTGAAGTTCGCCGCCGACAAGGCGTCCAAGACCAAGTGAACGCCGGCCTCCGCCTCCGCTATCATGGACCGGCCGTGCCGCAGATGCGGCGCGGCCGATGTCGACAACGCACACGGAGGCGACCCACGATGCCAGCACAATTCATCAACCCGCCGGGGCTGTCGAAAGGCACCTACTCGCACACGGCCGTCGTCACCGGCGGTCGGACCGTCTACGTGTCGGGCCAGGTCGCCCGCGACGAGTCCGGCAGCACCGCGGGCCAAACGTTCGCCGAGCAGGCCGAACGGGTGTTCGAGAACCTGCGAATCGCGCTCGGTGCGGCCGGCGCCGAGTTCCGTCACATCGTGAAGATGAACATCTACGTGCGCGATCTGACCGCTGCGCGCGTGAAGCAGTTCCGCGAAGTCCGCGCGCGCCATCTCGGCAGCCACCAGCCGGCGAGCACGCTGGTCGGCACGACTGCGCTGGTCGACGAGGACCTGATGCTCGAAGTCGAAGTGATCGCGGTCGTCGACTGACCGATGCGGCTGCTTCTGATCCGGCACGCGATCGCCGAAGCGAGCGAGGCGTTCGCGGCCAGCGGCCGCCCCGACGAGGAGCGGCCGCTGACCGATCGCGGACGGCGCCGAATGCGGGCGAATGCGCTCGGGCTGTCGCTGCTCGTGCCGTCGCTCGACCTGCTGGTGTCGAGCCCATATCGGCGCGCGGCCGATACCGCGGCGATCGTGGCCGCAGCGCTCGAGCTGCCCCGCGATGATGCGCAACTGCAGCACGAGTCGCTGGCGCACGACCGCGCGCCGATATGGGCTCGACACCAGCAGGTCGAGCGACGGCACGAGCAGCGACAGCC